>CBHEUU010000105.1:0-10214 GCA_965990355.1 uncultured Chitinophagaceae bacterium | reverse complement strand
GCACCAAGGGCTGCGTGCTGTGTGCCAACCGCTCCGCCGTCAACGACAGCGCGAAGAGGCGCGGGTCGCCGAAGGACTGGACCTTCCGTAGTTGCACCATGGCTTCTGCCAGACCGATCTGGGCAATTCTGTCGGTATGCAGGCCTTTGGTAAGATTGGAAAGATCGAAGATGGCCTTATTGAGCAATTGCTGTGAGCTTTGGATCTGTTCGTAGGCCATGTGTTCTTTCTCTACTGGCACGATGGAAAGGGTCAGTTTGACCACAGAAAGCATCTGGCCGATATTATCATGTAACTCCTGGGCAATAGTTTTGAAGGTATCTTCCTGGATTTCGAGTTGGGAGCGCAATGCTTCCTTTTCATACATGTCTTTCAAACGCTCCACTTCCAGTTCCTGGCGGCGTTGCCTGCGCTGATAGAGGTATAATGCGGTAACGATAAACCCTACCAGCAGTAATCCCAGTATCAGACCGACTATTGTAACGAAGTATATTTCCTGATTTTGATTCTGCATAAAAAGCCGATCGTAAATAGGGAATATAAAAAGATATTGAGAATGGTAACAATCGTGAAAAAGTTATCTCTTAGCAATGTAGAGACTGACACAAGGTAATTAATAAAGCCAAAGAGAGGAAACCCGCAACAGAAATAAAACAGGAGGCCGGAACAGATCCAGAATACAGGGTTATTCTGCAGCTTTACGGATTTTGGTAAACGAAATAATTCCCAGAAATAGTAAATACAAAAAATCACTACCAATAAACATCCTATTGAATAGGTAAGTGTGTGAAAAGTGTTTTTCCCTTGAAAAAAGAGAATATTTATTGTAGCAGCCACTGCATAAGCAGCTATGGTGATCCAAATTATCTTCCGCATTTTAATATTGAAAATAACGAGCGAAATGATATAGAGATAAAAACAAAATTCAAAAGCGGAAAAAAAATTGTATTGAGTAACATTTGATTTACCGATACCTGAAAGGTAAAGACCGTTTAATTCCACAGCAAGGGTCGCTAAAAGAAAAGGAGGAAACAATTTTAAATAGAAAGGGGCCGGTCTGTTGAAAAAATAAACCGTCAGGCTCGCTAAAAAGCTAATGCCTATGAAGTAAATAAATAATGGATTCATGCTTCAATAACTACGGGATAAAAGTAGTATTAAAAAAGAAAAACCTCCAGAATAGGAGGTTTTAATTCTTTTTGAGGGTGTAGAGCAATTACACAACTACAAAACCTTCGTCGCCTTTGTCGAAAATAGTTACACCTATGCTGCCATCACGTGTACAGAAAGGAGGGCAGATAACACCTGTGTTGTAAGCCAAAATTGAAGAGCCCTTTTCTGTCTGAATATAAAGATCTTTGTTTGTGTGCCCATCTTCCGACTCTTTGTGTTTGGTAGCGACTAGCACAATTGTTTGCCGACCCGCATAAAGCGGTTGTTCTGTGTAGTCCTTGTCATACGCGCCAAAATAGAGTTTAATACCATCCGCTCCGTGCTCCTTGCTCATTGCAATAAATTCTTCCAGCTCCTCAATACTGTACCATACACTTAAAGAGTCTTCTTTGCCAAGACGCTTTGAATTATCAACCCATCTTTCCTGTTTGTAGTTACGGATTGCATTGTCTACATGGTGGGTGTCTACTTGCTTACCAACCTTTAATGATTTTTTTTGAATAGTTACCATAGCCTTAAGTTTTAATAGTGGAGTAAAACCGTTTACCCGCTAAAACTATTAAAGCCGCCGGTACGAGGTCATCGTATAATTCCTATATAATCAATTAATTACAAATTAAACATATTTGTACAATATGGATAATCAAGGAATTCTGCGTAAAAAATGGAAAAAAAACGTGGAAAACACTTTTTTAAAACAGTGAAAACACCTGAGTACTTTACCGTAAAAAAATGGTTTCTGCCCCGTGTAAATAATGGAATTTCTTCCGTACTTCAGAAATGAGGGATTCCGGGCGACTCTTTCAGTCACCCCAATAAAAACCCATTTCACCTGCCTGCATGCCTTTCCCATATATTCCATACTGGAAAAAAATCCCTATAATAAGGTTGCTTACCGTCTTTTTACCGGGTATTGTACAGCAATGTCACTGGCCCATTCCGGTCAGTGTTCTTCAAGGTTTGGCAATGATCAGTACCGGCATCATCTTCTTTTTTCTCTTTTTCCCGCTCCCCTTTTTCAGCCGGTACAAACTGGGGTTTATCAATGGTCTATCAGTGTTCTTTCTTTTTGCTGTTTTGGGGAGTTTGTCTGTCTGGCGACAGGATATCCGTCTGCACTCCCATTGGCTTGGTAATATATATAAAGAAAATGATGCTGTGGTCATTAAACTGGAAGAATCACCTGTAGAAAAATCAAAAAGCTTCAAAGCAAACGTTTCCATCACCGGATTACTGCGGAATGATAGTCTTATTCCTGCCCGTGGAGGCATTATTTTATATTTCAACAAAGATTCTATCCTGCCCACCCTCATCCCTGGAGATGAATTACTCATTTGCGGAATTCTGCAACCCATTCCCGCCTCCGTCAATCCCGGTGGCTTCGATTTTCAACAGTACGCCCTTTTCCAGGGCATTACCCACCAGGTTTTTTTACGTCGCAATGATTTTATAATCACCCGGCATCAACAATCTGTTTTGCAACTGGTGATAAACCGCACCCGTGAGTGGACGCTATCTGTTCTCCATGCTGCTTTCCCGGATAAAAAAGAACGCGGCCTTGCAGAAGCCCTGCTCATTGGCTATAAAGATGAACTGGATAAAGCACTGGTACAATCCTATACCAATACCGGCGTGGTCCATATCATTGCTATTTCAGGTTTGCATCTCGGATTGATCTATTGGTTATTACTGAAATTATTACAGCCCCTGCAACGAAGCAGGTACCTGAAATGGCTTCGCCCTTTGCTTATTATTTCAGGGCTCTGGCTTTTCGCCTTGCTGGCCGGCGCACAACCATCAGTACTTCGCTCAGCACTGATGTTTACCTGTATTGTTGTGGGCGAAAGCCTTTCACGGAAACCTAATATCTACAATTCACTGGCCCTGTCCGCTTTTCTCCTGCTGTGCTACAACCCTTACTGGCTTTGGGATGCAGGCTTTCAATTATCCTACGCTGCCATCCTGGGCATTGTTGCTTTTATGAAACCATTGTACCAGCTTTTTACTATTCGGAATAAACTATTGGATCAGATCTGGCAACTGAATGCTGTAACACTCTCTGCACAGGTATTCACAATTCCTGTATGCATTTATCATTTTCATCAATTCCCTACTTATTTTTTATTGGCCAATTTTATTGCTGTTCCAGTATCCAGTTTGATATTGTTAGCAGAGATCTTTATCTGTTGTACCAGTTTCCTCCCTTCATTGGCTTTGATAGCAGGAAAAGCTACCGGGTTTCTTCTCCGTTTCATGAACACCTATATCGAACGCGTGGAAGCACTTCCCTTCTCCGTGTGGGGCGGATTGCAGATCAGTTTTATTCAGGCAGCTTTGCTGACTCTTTGTCTGGTTTTTACAAGCATCTGGTTCCTGCAGAAAAAGAAAATCATTTTGCTGTATGTCAGTCTTGCAACCCTGACCGGGTTCATGGTACTGCGCTCTTTTTCTTTCATCAGCGCCAACCAGCAACGGATGATCATCATTTACCAGCAATCTGCCGATTTTATTTATGGCAGGAAATACATTTCTATACCTTTCACCACAACTGCCAATTTCTCTTACGCAAATACGTCCCGCATTCTTTTCCGTCTTTTCCCGGCAGAAGAAATGCCCGCATTCACTGCTTCCGGCAATTATATTTCCTTCTTATCAAAAAAACTGGTCCTGCTGAATGGCATAAAGCATTATCAGCCCGGGCCGGTCAAAGCTGTTACTGACCTTCTCATTCTTTCCCAAAATCCTCCTGAAGAGGCCATTCATCTCTCCCGGGCCCTGGATATCAGGCAGGTAGTGGCAGATGCCACCGTGCCCGCCTGGAAAGCACGGCGCTGGCAGCAACAGTGTGATTCATTGCATATCCCTTTTCATGATGTAAGAACAAAAGGAGCTTTTGTGATGAACCTGTGATAGCGTACTTTTGCGGCTCAATTTTAAAGACGGGCCTGGTTCTCAGGTCCATCGCAAATCAAAAAATAACCGGATGAATAAGAAGATCCAATCTGCACTGATTTCCGTTTTTTATAAAGACGGGCTGGAATCCCTCGTAAAATGGCTGGCTGATAATGGAGTAACCATTTATTCAACAGGCGGCACCCAACAATTCATTGAAAAGCTGGGGATCAGCGTTGTGCCGGTGGAAAATCTCACCACTTATCCATCCATCCTGGGCGGCCGGGTAAAAACCCTGCATCCTTCCGTATTTGGTGGCATCCTTGGCAAAAGGGATGATGAAACCCACCTGCAGGAAATGAAACAGTACAATATTCCTGAGCTGGACCTGGTGGTCGTGGACCTTTACCCTTTTGAAGAAACTGTAGCCAGCACCAGTGAAGAAAAACTGATCATCGAAAAAATAGATATAGGCGGCCCCTCCATGATCAGGGCTGCTGCAAAGAACTTCTGCGATGTAACAGTGATCGCTGCTAAAAAAGAATATGCCACACTGGAAAATCTTTTGCGTGAGCAGAATGGGGAACTCACCTTGGAGCAACGGAAATCTTTTGCTGCCAAAGCATTTGAAACCGTAGCACATTATGATGTGGCCATTGCTAAATATTTCAATTCTTCCAACTCATTATACTTCCTGGAGTCTATTCCTTTTCCCAAAGCCATGCGCTATGGCGAAAACCCGCACCAATCAGGTGTTTTTTATGGCGACCTGGAAAAATTATTCAACCAGCTGAACGGAAAAGAGCTTTCTTATAACAACCTGGTGGATGTAGATGCTGCTGTGCAACTCATCAATGAATTTCCACCTTCCGCTGCAGGAATCACATTTGCCATTATCAAACATACCAATGTATGCGGCGTAGCGCAGCGCTCAAACGTGAAAGAAAGCTGGGATGCAGCTCTTGCAGGCGACCCGGAAAGTGCCTTTGGCGGTGTGTTGGTGACCAACGGGAAAATAGATAAAGCAACTGCGGAAGCTATCAATGAACTTTTCTTTGAAGTGCTGATCGCACCTTCTTTTGCAGAAGATGCATTAGCAATACTCAAATCAAAAAAGAACAGGATACTGCTGGAATTAAAAGCACAGCCAAACAACAAAGAACAATACAAATCAGTATTGAATGGCGTACTGGTGCAAGGCATTGACGAAGGAAACTATGCTGAATGGAAAGAGGCTGGAGGCAGGGATACAAGCGCTTCAGAAAAAGATGACCTGGTTTTCGCCAACCTGGTATGTAAACATCTTAAGTCAAATGCCATTTCATTGGTAAAAAACAGGCAACTGATCGGCAAGGGTTGCGGTCAAACCAGCCGCATTGACTCACTGCGCCAGGCTATTGAGAAAGCCAAACAGTTCAAATTTGATCTTACTGGTGCTGTCATGGCCAGCGATGCATTCTTCCCTTTCAATGATTGTGTGAAGATGGGACATGAAGCGGGTATCACTTCCTTTATTCAACCTGGCGGTTCAATCCGGGACAACGATTCCATTGAATATTGCAAGGAACACAAGCTGGCAATGGTGATCACCGGCACAAGGCATTTCAAACATTAATGCCCCGATTCGATATATACAAAACTTTATCGCAAACCGGTAATTCCATTAAAGGATTATC
Source organism: uncultured Chitinophagaceae bacterium (assembly GCA_965990355.1). Lineage (GTDB taxonomy): Bacteria > Bacteroidota > Bacteroidia > Chitinophagales > Chitinophagaceae > Terrimonas_A. The sequence continues at coordinate 4,473 of CBHEUU010000105.1, read as the reverse complement.
GGTTTTCAACCCGCTTACCATCCATCGCAAAGGCACTAAGGCAAAAGCCGTCTTTGCGCTGGCATTGGTTTGCTTTCTCTGGGGCACTACCTGGGTGGCATCCAAGCTGGGAGTGAAATATATGCCTTCATTACAAATGGCCGGGATACGCCAAACACTGGGAGGGCTTTGCTATGTGATCTTCTTTCTTGCCAAAGGCACAGGTTTTCCAGCGCGGAAAGAATGGGGAAGTATCGTTGTTTTAAGCCTGCTCAATTTTGCACTTACCAATGGTCTTAGCACCTGGGGATTAAAGCATATCACAGCCGGCTTAGGCGCCATTATGGGCGCCATCTTTCCTTTATGGCTGGTGGTGATAGGTATATTCTCCGGAAGCAAAACTCCAGCAAAGGCGATTGTGGGCCTGCTGATAGGATTTGCAGGTATCTGTATCATTTTTTATGAACACCTGCAGGATTTTTTCAATCCTGATTTCCGTTTCGGTATTCTTATTTCACTGGCAGCCACCTGGACCTGGGCATTCGGAACACTCTATACTAAAAGAAAGGCAGCAAGTTTTAACCCGTATTTCAGTCTTGGTTTGCAGATGCTGATATCCGGAATAATACTTTTAGTATTCACTCAATTGGTCAATACGCCTGAAACAAAATCAGCTATTCCGTTTGCTGACATTCCCTGGCAATCCTGGGCTGCTGTTGCCTATCTCGTGATCTTTGGTTCTATACTCTCTTTTATCGCTTACCTGTATGCACTGCAGCATCTGCCTACTGAGCAGGCATCTATTTATGCTTATATCAATCCTATTGTAGCCGGGTTGCTGGGTTGGTTATTATTTGCGGAAAGTATTACCCTGTTCATTGTTATTGGCGGAATGGTTACATTGGCAGGTGTATATATGGTAAACAAAGCGTTCAAGGCATTGCCGGCGGTGGAGCAGCCGGAAGCAGAAGGTGTCTGAACCGCGATTACGTTTCGTTCACAAATGTTTCATACACTTCCCGCCATCCTTCATACATCTTGTCGGTACCCAGGAAAGAGTTATGCCAGATCATGATAAATGTTCCCTGCACCTGTTTCACCATTTTGTAATAATGCCGCATTTCTTCCAGTGCCTGCTGCGGTGAGTAATGCTGTTCATAAAAAGAATTGGCGTCCATAAAACAGCAGGGAAATAAAAGAAGATTGGTGACGGCTTCCGCTTTGAGATCGTACCAATAAAACGGAGTGGTCACTGAAGCGCGGAACCCATTAATACTCCCATAACCCATAGAAAAATCAAACCCGATCTTATTTGCGATCAGCTTGCGGAAAGTTTCCGGCAAAGTAAAACGGATATAATGTTGTCTTGAAGAAACAATGGGATTACCATTAATGGCCGCGAGTTGTGCAATTTCTTTTTGTAATAAATTTTCATCATCTCCGCTTTGCCAGGAAGGATGAATACCAACCGGGTAACGGATAATATGATCACTGATCAACTCTCTCATCGCTTTCTTTGCAGGCGAAACATTTTTATCATAACGGCCATTCTTATCTGCAAGCAGAAAAAAATAGTACGGCCGCAATTTCTTCTTTTCATGAAGCTGATTCATCCATCCGTAAGCATCAAAAGGATCTTTCTGTTTCCCGCGTAAAACTGCCGCCCGTTCTTTCAATGATCTCCAATCGCCTTTCAATAATGAGCGGGCAAAACCTCCAACCTGCCGCCACCAACCTTTGTGCTTATACGACCAGGCCATATCTATATCATAAGTGGGGAGGAACAAGAAGGAGGATGATTTGAAAACAAGATCAGGGAACCGCTGTTTCAATACTTCCTTAAAATACTGCAGCCAGATATTTACCAGCGGGAGATTTAAAAATCCTTCCCGGAAAGCCAGTGAGTTTTCATGAGCATACCGGCCATAGCTGTCTTTCGTATGAGGAAGATATTCTTCATACCGGCTAAGGAGGTAAAAGCTTGCTGCAAAAATATCGAAAGGATGATCGCCGCCTGTTTTAAAAAAAGCTTTGTACCCGTTTACATCAAAACACGTTATTTCCTGCTGATCAATTGTTTTTTGAAAAAGAAGGGAATGACTTTCTATAAAAAAATCATCTGCCCCTAACCGTTCTTTTGAATAATTTATGCAGGGCTTGTTATGCTGAAGAAAAACCTGTTTATCTGATGTCAGTTCAAAACCCTGCTGCAAGATCTCTTTTCCCAAGAAATCAAAAATATATTGCACCCTGGGGGTTATTTCAGGAACGAATATGAGCAATGTTGAACTATTTAGGTTTACAGTTTAGTACAAGTTCCCACAAAGACAACAAAGAACACAAAGATTTTTAGTGTGCTTTGCTTTCGTCCCGTTTCTCTTTCCACTGCTCATTAAACGATTTCTTTGGGAATTCAAGTTTTCCCCGGTGTTTGGTCCATGACTTTCCTACTTTATTCACAAACCATCCTTTCGTATTTCCACTTGCCATATTCATCCATTTCCGGCGAAGCATGGCCTGCTTCCATATTTTCCAGACCATTCTTTCGGAAAATTCTGTCTCACCTTCCTTTACAGCTTCATGCCTGTTTTCCAGCAAAAGCTCATGCAGGTTTATTTTTACAGCACACACTTCCGTGCAATTGCCACAAAGGGAAGAAGCATAACTCAGGTGCTTCCATTCTCCAAGATCCTTAAGATTGGGCGTGATCACAGAACCGATAGGACCGCTGTAAGTTGTACCATAAGTGTGCCCGCCAATATTTTTATACACCGGGCAGGCATTCAGGCAGGCTCCGCAACGGATACAATAAAGGCTCTCACGTTGCTTCTCATTGGCCAAAATATTTGTGCGGCCGTTATCCAGTAACACAACATACATTTCTTCCGGTCCATCTGTTTCACCTTCCTGTTTTGGACCTGTAATGATCGTGTTATAGGAAGTGATCCGCTGTCCTGTTCCATAAGTAGCCAGCAATGGCCAGAACAAAGACAGATCGGTCATGGAGGGAATTACTTTTTCTATTCCTACCACTACAATATGTGTTTTAGGCATAGAGCAGCTCAATCTCCCGTTACCTTCATTTTCTGTTACGGCTATTGCTCCTGTATCAGCTATAATAAAATTAGCTCCTGTAACGCCTACTTCTGCTTCACGGTATTTTGCTCTTAAAATATCTCTTGCTACCAGCGTCAGCTGTTCAGGCGTAAGTGAGGGATCTGTTCCAAGCTTTTCCGCAAATAGACGGGCAATGTCTTCTTTGCTTTTGTGCATGGCTGGTGTTACGATATGGTAAGGGGGTTCTCCATCGAGTTGTTGAATGTATTCTCCAAGATCCGTTTCAATGCTTTCAATACCCTTTTTTTCCAGGAAATCATTCAGGTGAATTTCTTCTGTCACCATGCTCTTGCTTTTCACCAGGGTTTTACAATTCTTTTCAGCGCATATTTTTCCTATTTCTTCCAGTGCCTGTTTGGCATCTTCTGCCCAAATTACTTTTGCACCTCTTTTTGTAATAGCTGTTTCAAAATTTTCCAGTTGCTGGTCCAGTGTTTCGATGGCACGCCATTTCAGGTTCTTGGCTCTTTCCCGGGCAAGGTTCAGTTCGGCAAACTGCAACTTGCCTTGCGGCACTACTGCATTGTATTTGCCTATATTGAAATTGATTGTCTTCCGGTGATTAAGATCAGCGGCTTTCTCCAAACTTTTTCCATGAAAACTGGATACTGTTTCTTTCACGCCAGATCGTTTGTCTTTTGTTCAAAATAGTCCGCAGCGATAGCATCGAGTGTATTGTAAAATTCTTCGCCGTATTTCCTGATCAGCGGCTCTTTCAGGAATTTATATACCGGCACCTGCAGTTGCTCGCCCAACTGACAGGCGGGGCTGCATAATCTTTCCCTTGGTTCATAATTCACACGATCATAATCACCGTACCTGCCTGGCTTGGCAATGATGGGATAAAGGTGGCAACTGATCGGTTTTTTCCAGGGTATCAGTCCATCATAATATGCCTGTTCAAAAGCACATTTGATAAGACCATTTTTTTCCCTGAAAGCATAAACACATATTTCATTGTCGCTGGCCAGGGTGGGAGTTACCCAGCCAAACTCATGATCATACTGATAAAATCCTTTTTTCTCTATTTCAGCAATGGCAGCTGGCGGCAGGTAGGGTTTCACCTGGTCATAATAGGTTGAAACCATCGCCAGTTCTTCTTTTGCTAATGGCGCACCGGCATCACCTTCTTCACAGCAGCCTCCTTTACACTTGCCGAGGTCGCAGACAAATTTTTTCTCTATCACCTCATCACTGATCAATATATTGTCTATTATAATCACAACAAAGCTTTTGGCAAAGTTACGATCCACCGGGGTACTTATTTGACTTTTACCTTTAACTCACTGGCTTTTTCTTCCGAAACACCTTCTCCGCGATACTTTTCCCTGAAGCGGTCAACCGGTTGTGCGAGGTGAGGTAATGTATCACCTTATG
>CBHEUU010000104.1:0-10285 GCA_965990355.1 uncultured Chitinophagaceae bacterium | reverse complement strand
GATATGTTCGCCTCCTGGAATAATGTACCGGTGATAGGTGAAGGCCGGCCAATGCAATGCGCCACAGCAGAAAATATCACGATCATCAATTTTGGAATGGGCAGTCCCACTGCCGCCACTGTGATGGACCTGCTCAGCGCCATCAGTCCCAAAGCTGTTCTTTTCCTGGGCAAATGCGGTGGATTGAAAAAAAGAAATAAACTCGTCGACCTGATACTTCCTATTGCCGCTATCCGCGGCGAAGGTACTTCCAACGATTATTTCCCTGCTGAAGTACCGGCTCTTCCGGCTTTTGCCCTGCAAAAAGCTGTTTCCACTACCATCCGTGATTATGCAGTGGATTACTGGACAGGCACCGTTTACACCACCAACCGCCGCGTGTGGGAACATGATGACCATTTTAAAGAATACCTGCAAAAAGTAAGGGCCTATGCCATTGATATGGAAACCGCCACTATTTTCACCGTAGGCTTTTTCAATAAGATCCCAACCGGCGCACTTTTACTGGTAAGCGATCAACCTATGATACCCGATGGTGTAAAAACAGAAGAGAGCGATAAAAGCATTACCGCCCAATACGTGGAGAGGCATTTGAAGATCGGTGTGGACTCGCTGAAGCAACTGATAAATGATGGATTGACAGTAAGGCACCTGAAATTTTAATCGTCATTCAATAACCTTAAACTACTCCTCATGAAACAATTTCTATTATTGCCAGGCCTTTTCCTGCTTACAGCATCTGCCGACAAATGCAGCAAAAAACCCAGGAGCACCACGTACAAAGCCAAATTGGAAACAAAAGCGCTTTGCATGAATTATACGCTCCGGCTGGTAGAAGGAAGTATTGATACATCATTGATCAGCGCCAGTTGGACAGACGAATCAAAAAGTAAAACATTCAACAATGTTTTTGGCCTTGCCAATCCCTGTGATTTTCCTTCCACTATCAATGAAGGCGATGAATTCTATTTTACTATTACCACACCTACAACACAAAACTGCGCCGTGTGCATGGCTTACTATCCCACACCGCCGCGTAAGTTGTCGATAAAAGTGTTGCCTAAATAATGCATCCGCTGCTCCGTATACAGGACCTCTCCATTGACTTTATCTCAGCTGCAGGGAATACCCGCGCTTTAAGAAACATTTCGTTCACTGTTCAGAAAGGAGAGATCGTGGCACTGGTGGGTGAATCGGGCTCAGGAAAATCGGTCACTTCACTGGCCATTCTCCAATTGCTGCCCTCACCTCCTGCTGTATATTCCAGCGGCAATATTTTATTCAGCGAAGATGGAGCTGAGCCGGTGAACATGCTGAAAGCCGGCCGGCAAACCCTGCAGGATATCCGCGGCAATAAGATCGCGATGATCTTCCAGGAACCAATGACTTCTTTAAACCCGGTGATTACTTGCGGCGAACAGATTAAAGAAGCAATCCTTTCACACAAAAAAATATCCAGCACCCAGGCCCGCCAACAGGCGCTTGAGTGGATGGAAAAAGTAAAACTGCCCGATCCTGCTTCGCTGTTCAAACGCTATCCCCATCAGTTAAGCGGTGGACAAAAGCAACGCGTGATGATCGCCATGGCCATGTGCTGTGAGCCGTCATTGCTGATCTGCGATGAACCTACTACTGCGCTGGATGTAACCGTGCAAAAAACGATCCTCCAGCTTATTAAAGAACTACAGCGGCAATCAGGGATGGGTGTTATTTTCATCACGCATGATCTTGGCGTGGTAGCAGAAATTGCTGATCGCACATTGGTGATGTATAAAGGAGAGATCGTGGAAGAAAATCCCGTTCAGCAACTTTTTACCAATCCGCAACACGCTTATACGAGAGGACTTCTTGCCTGCCGCCCTATACTTCATCGCAAAGGGGAAAGGTTGCCGGTGGTCAGCGATTTTCTGAATAATAATGAAAAAACTTCCATCGCTGTTGCGGAAGAAAAAACAGAACGCATCTCTCAACCGGGCAAACAGGAAGTATTACTGCGCGCAGATCATCTTTCCGTTTGGTTCCCTTCGGAAAAAACTTTTTTGGGAAAAACAACCCACTTCACCAAAGCAGTGAATGATGTAAGCTTTGATGTGTACAAAGGAGAAACATTAGGATTGGTAGGAGAAAGCGGCTGTGGCAAAACCACGCTGGGCAGAACATTACTGCGGCTTATTGCCCCCACATCCGGTTCCATTTATTATGAAGGAAAAGATTTTACTTCCGTCAGCAAACGGGATATGCGTTCTCTCCGCAAAGAATTGCAGATCGTATTCCAGGACCCCTACTCTTCTCTTAACCCACGCCTCACTATCGGTTCAGCTATTGCCGAACCACTGAAAGTGCATCGCCTGCTTGCTTCTGAAAAAAGCCGGCGGGAGAGAGTAATGGAGCTGCTGGAAAAAGTTGGACTGCGGCCGGAGCATTTCAACCGTTACCCGCATGAATTTTCCGGCGGGCAAAGGCAAAGGATCGTTATTGCAAGGGCATTGGCCCTTAATCCTTCTTTTATTGTTTGCGATGAATCTGTTTCTGCGTTAGATGTAAGCGTGCAAGCCCAGGTGTTGAACCTGTTGAACGATCTTAAAAAAGAATTCGGTTTTACTGTTGTTTTTATTTCACATGATCTTTCTGTAGTGCGTTATATCAGCGACAGGATCATGGTAATGAACAAAGGCCAGGTTGAGGAAACAGGCGAGGCAGAAGAAATTTACAATCATCCGCAATCGGCATATACACAACGGCTGATTGCAGCAATACCCCGCGGATTTTAATATCCTTAATGCTCTGCTTCGTCTACACTAATCGACACTTCATCATAATCCGTTGCTCCGCTTCTGTCATAAAACTCTTTTGCACTTTTCCTTTTTGAATACAACATCCGTTTCAGTTCTTTCTGCAGTTGGGGAAGTATGGGTTCATCTTCCTTGATGCGGATATTCGAGAAGCTGGTGAAATTATATTTATCGCGGTAAGCATATCCTTCTTCCTCATCAGAAGTATCAGCAGCATCATCGCCTTTCCATTCAAACTTCGTGGAATCCATTGGCACCAGGCCGTTAGTAGCTATTTTCCATCCTGCATCATCTTTGCGGCTTTTATACTTGAAGAAGTATATCCATCCTTCACGGCCTTTCACTTCAGCTTTCAGCTTATCAATAAACAGCAATGAATCGGGTTTGCCATAACGGCCTTCCATCAGCAGCTTGCTATGTGCCAGCAACAGTTGCTGATTTGATTTCGCAGGGAATTTTGAAGGCTTATCCATATCCGACAGGTCTTCATACAGCTCATACCGGTATTCATCCAGTCCGGCAAAATAATTCAGCATAGTGTCGGGGTATGGTTTGCCCGCACGTACCAATGATATCAGTGTTGAATATTTCAACCGCTTATCGGAAGAAGATAACATTTGGTTAAGCAAGGCAGGCACCTGCGGATCATTCCAGTAAGGGATCAGTAAAGATGTATATAATTCCAGGCTTTCATTTCCTCCGTCTTCTCCCTCTTCCGGCTGATAAGACATAAAGCTTTGAGCCTTCCCTTTTTTCTCCTGCTCTGCCTTATGAATAGCTTTTTGCTTTTCAGCAATTACCTGTTTTTTCAATTCCTGTTTTGCTTCCAGCAAAAACTTGGAGAAGTAAATTTTATAATCATCCGGTTTTACCAGGCCACTGTCTACCATCTGCCCCAGCAGCGACATCACCGGGTATTTATAATCATCCAGGTTGATCAGCGGCAGGATATCAGTCATGATCGTACGCGACAGTTTAAGGGAATCGTCCAGTCCACTCAATATGTTATTGCCACCAGACCGGTCGCTGGCCCCATACGTCATTACCTGTGTGTTTCGTGTATTGATATTCAAAACAGGCGGCTCAGCCATAACGATATCACGGAATGTTTTATAAGCATAGGAAGTTTTCTGCCTGGCCAAAGTACCCAGCACGGCATATTGCAATTCAAGCGTGTCTCCTGCTGCCTGGTAAAGCTCTTTCAGATAATTGGTAGCATTGTTTGCCTGGATATTTCCCATTTTCCGGATCATCGTTTTCTTGGTATCCAGGTAATTCTTTTCTGCCCATCCGGTAGAAGCAATTGCTTTTTTAAGGTCCGGCACATCCGTTGAATCAAACTTTATAACATACAATCCTTTCACTGCCCGCTTATGTGCCAGGCTGTCACTGCTCATAAAATCTTCAAAGAACAGTTTTGTTTTCTTTACAAACATATCATTGCCGCGCAACGTATCGGCAGGATCAAAGCTGTCAAAAAAAGATTGTACAAATGCACTCGGAGTGCTTAATGTATCGCTTTCCATTACCAAAGAGAACCCGATCCCGTCTTTATAAAATGCCTTGCTCCACAATGTCCGGCTGCTGCCGGTATCTGTCACGATAGTTTCCCAAACCTTCATTTTATTGGGAAGCTCTGTCTTCGTTTTTTTCCTGACGATCCAGGTTGTGTCGCCAAAAATAGAAGTGGAGCTTTCTTTATCCAGGATAGTGCTGTCTTCCAGGTAAGCATAGCGTGGCGATTTGAAGAAGTTAACAAAGATCCTTTCACCGGTTGTATCATTCCGGATGATCTTACTGCGGAATACACCTGCTTCCATATCATTGTTATCATCATCGTCATCATCCTGGTAAAAATTACCACGCGGTATATCCAGTTTTTGTTTTTCAGACACAGGGAACACAGGAGTTTTCACGCTGTAGTAAAGCGCCGTATCAGTTTTTTGTGACGGAGCGGGATATACAATTGGTTTTATCGAAAAAGAATTCAGAAAGTTTTTCATAACCGGTGTTTCCTGTTTGCCATGCGCCACCAGTGTATAATAATGCGGACCCTGGATAATATATCTCACCAGATACATGCCGCCATTCTTGTCTTTATAACGGCAATCGAGTGCAGGATAACCATTTGCTGCAGTATGCTGACGGCTGAGTTGCTTATCAACAAATTCAGAAGCAGCAAAGCTTTCATCCATCAATCCGAGGTCAAACGTATCTTCTTCCACAAAATGATAATTGTGAATGTCTGTACGCACCACCCTGTATTGCGTATGAGTGTTCTTATCCTCTGCATCATATATCCAGCTTCCATCATTGCCTACATAAGGTTCATGTGGCATGTCAATGGAGAAACCACCATAAAACGGTGAATACTTTTTCCAGTTTGCAGCAACTGTTTCCGGAAGGGTTTTATATTCTTTCAATTGAATGCTGGAAAAAAAACGTTGGGCTTCTTCTCCCTGTGTTACATATTCACAGGTACCACTCATTTTAAAAATGATCACTTCAAAAGGCGTAGTGAAAATATTGTAGCGCTGTATATCACCACGGCGGGTTTTGTTTACCAGGTCGATGCCATGATAGCCGTTGCGGATCACCGGTGTTTTACGGATAATCTTACCCGGTACATTTTCATAAAGCAGGCTGTCGACTATTTTTCTTACGCGATCAGTAGTATGGCCCCACATCCAGGCATTGGTCATAATGCGGGTAACCATGTAATAACTGCCATTAGCCATGTCTGCATATTGACGTTGGTCCATGGTAGCATCATCGCCGAATTTGTAAAACTTGCCGGGTATATCTACTTTAAAAAAGCCATCATCAGCCTGTTGCGAATTGAACATTACGGGCACACGCAGTTTCTCCACCTGGTTTTTATGCTGGCTGTCCCTCGCTCCCATTTTTACAGGCCGCAGGCGGTAACCCTGCCTGCGCAAGATCTCTATCACACCTCTTGTGCCGGGAAGGTGCGCAGCACCCACTCCAACAAAAAGCGATTGACCCGAACGCAAAATAGAATCAATGGAACCTGCCTGTATCTCATTGCGGCGATACAGGAATTTTTCATCAAAGGCGCTGGAAAAACTATTGTATTTATTGATGGAATCCAACCAATCAAGATTGCCACTACGATAAGCTTCCTGCAATTTATTGGAGGAATATCCATCTTCCTGATCGTAGCTTCTTTCTTTTTTATTCTTATCCTTCGCTGCATCTTTATAAGCTTCTGCCATCAGCTTCATGCTTTCACCATATTTTTCTACACCAGCCACTTTTTTCCCCCATTTCTTTCCGCACTGGTAGATATACATATCGAGATAAGTATCTTCTTCAAAATCGCTTGATGCATTTCCATAGCTGCGGTAAAGCAGGTTGTTGATGGTAGAGGGATTGCTGTAAAGTGCTCTTTCTATTTTCTTATCATACTTATAAAACCGGAGCGTGTTGATATGCAGATAATCATTCGGCGTTTCCACTCCACCATAGTTCATGGCATAACGTCCGTAATCATTATCCCCCAGGTCATACTTGCTCATATCTTCCTGCCATGATTCAGGATTTGTTTCCAGTGCCACCACATCTGCATTGCGGATACCGATATAAAAAGAATCAGCCAGGTGGAATGCCAGTTTGCTGCTCACGTGCATAGTGCCGAAGAGATAAGAAGGCTTTTTCATGCCATTACCACTAATCTCCCAAAGAAGGCTGGGATAATTTTTATTCTTGATTTTTGGCTGGGCATGCAAGAGATAAGGCAGTGACAACAGGAACAGGATCAAGGCTCTTTTCATATACGGGAACTAATTTAGGTGGTTCGCTTCCAATTCACTATGCAAGTTAATGGCTTTATGCCCATATCCGGGGCATTCTCCGGCCGGCCGGCAACGCCAACCAACAAACCCGATAACCTGCCTTCAATGTTAATATACTATTTTATTGAAAACGGCAGGCGTTAAAATCTGTTTTATGGATAACCGGAATTTTAAGCTGGCTATGATTAACAAACTGAGAATCAGCTCATTTACCCTTTTTAAAAAATCCGGGCAACAAATCGCGGGAATTGCGCGTTTATATGTAATTTTGCCCCCCTTAAAGCTGTCCGCATGACCAGGCCCGGTGCCGTAAGACCGGGGATTGGTGATCCCTCCTCAGGTATTTTGCTACCGGTTTGAGTCATGAGATTTCAGTTTGTCGTTCAGGAGTTGCCCTTACCAGGATGGTAAGAAATCATGAAGGGCAAGAATATTTAAGAAAAAGACTCAAACCATAATATGAAGCTTTCCCAATTCCGTTTCGACCTCCCTTTAAACCTTATCGCACAAAATCCTGCCAAAAAACGTGAAGATGCCCGTATGATGGTCATTCACCGTCACACCGGCCAGATCGAGAACAAACACTTCCGCGATATACAGGATTATTTTGATGACAAAGATGTTTTTGTAGTAAACAACACCAAGGTTTTCCCTGCCCGTATGTATGGCCGCAAGGAAAAAACAGGCGCCAAGATCGAAGTGTTCCTGCTTCGTGAACTGAATAAACCTAACCGTCTTTGGGATGTGATCGTGGACCCTGCCCGTAAGATCCGCGTGGGAAATAAACTGTATTTCGGCGACCAGGAAGACCTGGTAGCAGAAGTGATCGACAACACCACCAGCCGTGGCCGTACCATCCGTTTCTTATGGGAAGGCAGTGAAGAAGGATTCCGTGAGCAACTGGAAAAACTGGGTGAAACACCACTTCCAAAATACATCAAACGCAAACCAGACGAAGAAGATAAAGAACGCTATCAGACCGTATATGCAAAACATGAAGGTGCGGTAGCTGCTCCTACAGCAGGACTTCACTTCAGCCGTGAACTGATCAAGCGTCTTGAGATCAAAGGCATCCGCTTTGCAGAAGTAACCTTGCATACAGGCCTGGGAACATTCCGCCCTATTGAAGTGGAAGATCTCAGCAAACATAAAATGGATGCAGAGTATTATCACATCGATGAAACGGCCTGCAAGATCGTTAACCGCGCAAAAGAATATGGCCACCGTATTTGCTCAATCGGTACCACTACCATGCGTGCGCTGGAATCTTCTTTCACTGCGCAAAAATTACTGAAGCCATCTGAAGGCTGGACTAATATGTTCATCCATCCTCCTTATGATTTCAATATTGCAGATTCACTGGTCACCAATTTTCATTTACCTAAAACAAGCCTGCTGATCATGACCTGTGCTTTTGCAGGATATGAACTGACTATGGAAGCTTATAAGAAAGCGATAAAAGATAAATACAGGTTCTTTAGCTACGGAGACGCATTGATCGTGATCTGAATCAAGAAAGTAAGATATATCACCATAAAAGCCGCATACAAAATGCGGCTTTTTTTATTTAACCAGTATACAGTACCTGCCCCTCTGCCCGTATTTACGCGAAACCCTTCTCCCCAAAAACCTTACCTTTGCGCAGTTTAAAAACCTATAACAATTTCTTAATATGGCAGATATTTTCGAGCGTTTACTGAAGAATTACGGGCCTATCGGTCAGCACCGTGAAAGGGCGCATGGATACTTTGCATTCCCGAAACTGGAAGGGGATATCAACAGCCGGATGAAGTTTCGGGGAAAGGAAATGATCGTGTGGAGTTTAAACAACTATCTCGGCCTTGCCAACCATCCCGAAGTAAGAAAAGCAGATGCAGATGCTGCACGCGATTTCGGACTGGCATTACCCATGGGTGCACGCATGATGAGCGGCAACAGTAATTATCATGAACAGCTTGAAGCCGAACTTGCCGCCTTTGAAGGAAAAGAAGATACCATCCTTTTGAACTACGGTTACCAGGGTATGGTAAGCCTGATCGATGTATTATGCAGCCGTCACGACATCATTATTTATGATGCCGAAAGCCATGCCTGCATCATCGATGGTTTGCGTCTTCACCCCGGCCACCGTTATGTTTTCAAGCACAACGATATTGAAGATTTTGAAAAACAACTGCAACGCGGAACAGCCCTGATAGAAAAACAAAAAGCAGGTGGCATTCTCGTGATCACTGAAGGCGTATTTGGTATGGCCGGTGATCAGGGTAAGCTGAAAGAGATTGTTGCCCTGAAACAAAAATATGAGTTCCGCCTCCTTGTAGACGATGCACATGGCTTTGGCACTTTAGGCAAAACCGGTGCCGGTGCAGGTGAAGAGCAGGGCGTGCAGAATGAAATAGATCTTTACTTCTCCACTTTTGCAAAATCAATGGCTTCAATCGGCGCCTTTATCGCCGGTGACCGCAAGATCATTGATTTCATCCGTTATAATATCCGCAGCCAGATCTTTGCCAAAAGCCTGCCTATGCCATTGGTGATCGGTAATCTGAAAAGACTGGAATTGCTGCGCACCCAACCTCAGTTAAAAGACAAGCTTTGGGAAAACGCACTCAAACTGCAGAAAGGTCTTAAAGAAAGAGGATTTGATATAGGTAAAACAGATTCTGTTGTTACACCTGTGTACATGAAAGGTGGTGTGGAAGAAGCTACAGCCATGGTGATGGACATCCGTGAGAACTATCATATCTTCTGCTCTATTGTAGTATACCCTGTTATTCCTAAAGGGCATATCATTTACCGTCTTATTCCCACTGCAGCACATACAGATGAAGACATACAGGCTACACTTGAAGCCTTCTCTGCTACCAAGAAAAAACTGGACGCAGGTGAATACAAAGTATCGGCAATTCCTGATATGGCGGAGGTAACCGGCAAAAGGTTTGACTACCTGACGCAAAGACCCAAAAACAAATAAACCACTTATAACAAACCCTGCCGCAAGCAGGGTTTGGCTTTTCTACTTCTTCAGGGTTTAGATGGCCTTATTGTTGCAGCTATCAGGAAAAAGCACGATCATGCTTAAGCACCCTGATCTCTTCTACCTGGAAGACCTGCAAGAACTATTCACCGATGTGCAGCTTCAAAGAGTATTCCCTGATCAGAAAATATTTGCTGATTGCACACCCCGTTATTCTGTAGCAGAGATACTGGAACGTTACCGTACTTACAAGCAGGCTGGCAAGGGAAGTCTTGAGCAGTTTGTGCTCGATCATTTTCACCTGCCCAAACCAATACCACAACCAAAAGAGCCCTGGAGCTTTCCTATTGATGAACATATCAGCCGGCTGTGGGAAATACTTTCCCGTGAGCCAAACGAAAATGGTGGCACACTTATCCCTTTACCCAAACCTTCCATTGTGCCGGGAGGAAGGTTCCGTGAAATATTTTACTGGGACACTTACTTCACCATGCTGGGATTGCAGGTGGCAGGATTAACCGGCAAACTGGCAAATATGATCGATAATTTCGCTTTCCTGCTCGACACATTCGGTCTTATACCAAATGGAAACCGCACTTATTTCCTGACAAGATCACAACCGCCTTTCTTCTCTTTTATGATCGATCTGCTGAGAGAAGAAAAAGGAGACACCGTACTGGTTAAATACCTGCCGCACTTAA
>CBHEUU010000103.1:0-10301 GCA_965990355.1 uncultured Chitinophagaceae bacterium | reverse complement strand
AGCCAGATCTCTATGTTCGACCTGGCTAAGATCGTAGGTAAAAACGTAAGCTAACGCAGCGTGCTATATCTTACAAAATTTAAACCCTGGCATTGCCAGGGTTTTTTATTATTACTTACTAAAGGTGTTGTGGTTACTTTATAAATTGTTTGGAGATTGCATCATATTTTAACAGCAACTCGTTCGATTTTCCCTGTCTGTCAAATATAGCTTCCCAGGTACTCAACGGCTCCCAGATACAGGTGCCTTTTCCTTTCCCATCGGGCAATTCAAAAGCAATCTTGTTCACTTCATCTTTTAATTGGGAATACTCCACTACTATCACGTCTTTATCGTAACGTTTTGCAAGATCGTTAAGGTTATCCCGCAGATCATCGAGCGTGCCATGCCATTTTGGGTAATAGGATTCTCCGATTACATCAAAATGAACACCACGCGCCAGCATATTGTCAATAAAAAATACCGATTCATGGTTTTGTCCGCCAAGCGCTACATGCAGCATCATGATCACATTGGGATCAACGGCTTTCACTGCCGCCGTTCCGGCACTTACCAGTTGTGCCAGTCCGTCAAAATTGCTGACATTCCCTTCGGGCCAAACGATCCCATGATTGATCTCATTGCCCACCTGCACCATATCAGGCACTGTCCCCTGGTCTTTCAATTCCTGCATCACTTTTTTCGTAAAATCATACAGGGCTTTCTTCAATTCCGGGAACGACAATCCTTTCCAGGCAGCTGGCTTGTATTGTTTACCTGGATCGGCCCAGTAATCACTATAATGAAAATCCAGCAACAGTTTCAGCCCTGCAGCTTTTACCCGTTTAGCCATCTGTTTGGTATGTTCCAGGTCGCAGAATCCTTTTTTGGGAGAATAACCACTGTCCTGTGCGGGATCATTGAAGATGCGCAGCCGCACATAATTAAAACCATGGTCTTTTAATATCAGGATCGCATCTTTTTCCACGCCATTGTCTGAGAACTTAATGCCCCGGTCTTCCAGTTGCGGAAGAAAGGAAATGTCAGCACCCAGCATTTTGGTTGTTTCTCTTTTTTTAGCAGCCTCACCTTTCAGTATATAATCGGGATCAATGGAAGCCTGCGCGATACTCGCGGGAGTAACGGTGATGATATCTGTTGAGCCGGGATACAAGCCTGCTGCTGTTGCTTCAAATTTGATCAGCCCCGGTTTCTTAAGCCCCTGTACGATCACCTGGCATTTGCTATTGAACAAGCGGCGCTGCCATAAACCATCTATACACTTATCTTCTTCATGACTGCTGGGATCTCCATTGCCTACACCAATGATCTTACCCGGCCCTTCCAGTTTGAAACGGATCAGGTTGTCGGCATTGGGCACTTCCCTGCCCTCTTTATCAACCACAGTGATATTGATCACAGACACGTCTTTACCATCGCCCAGCATGGTAGTCTTATAAGGCGTTACCACCACTTCAGCAGGCGGCCCGGTAGTTTCTATTTTCGTAGTCAGTTTCCTCCCTTTCTTATATGCCACTGCTTCCAGTGTACCTGGCTCATAATTCACTTTCCATTGCAGGTGGCCATTACGCGGCATGTCCTGCCTGCCCAGGCTTTTTCCATTCAGGAAAAGTTCTACATTGTCTGCATTGGAATTGACCCATACATCCACGGGTTTGATTTTTCCCCATTGATTATTGAAATTCCAATGCGGTGAAATATGCAATACATCTTTATCTGTCCACCATGACTGATAGTAGTAGTAAATATTTTTCGGGAAACCGCACATATCCATAATACCGAAATGGGAATTGATATTGGGCCATTCAAAAGGAGTGGGCTCCCCACGGTAATCAAAGCCTGTCCATACAAAACCGCCCATCCAGTAAGAATTTTTTGCAGCAAGCGGCCACCATTGTTCTGCCCGGCTAGCCCACCAGGGAGCATTGATATCCTGGTCGGGCAGATAACCCCTGATACTGTCTTTTTCATAGATGCCTCTTGTAGTAACGGTGCTGCCCATTTCTGTTCCTACCAATGGTTGCGTTGGATGGTCCTTATGGTAATCCCCTACTGCAAAATGGCGGTAATTGAACCCGCGCACAGGGATCACTTCATTCACTCCATGAAATACATTGGCAACATCAGCTGCGTAAGTGCTGGTGCGCGAAGGGTCCAGTTCTTTTTGCTTAGCCAATAATGTTTGCGCTATCCGTTTGCCGGTTGAATTGGTTTGTATCCACCCCTCTTCATTGCCGATTGACCAGATAAAAACAGAAGGATGATTCCTGTCGCGCAATATCAATCGTTCCAGTTGATTGGTATACTCCGGACTGCTGTTGAGCAGGCGTTGTTCATCTATTACCAGCATACCGAGGCTATCGCAGGCATCCAACAGTTCTATGTTTGGTGCATTATGGCTGGTGCGGTAAGCATTCGCACCGAGATCTTTCAACAGGCTGACCCGGTAATAATGCATATAATCAGGAAGTGCGCTGCCAATACCAGCATGGTCCTGGTGGTTGTTGGTACCTTGCAGTTTCACCGGCTTTCCATTCAGGAAGAAACCTTTTTCTCCATCAAAGGCAAAGGTTCGTATGCCATAGCGATGCTGCACCTGGTCAATTATTTTACCATTTTGTTTTACCACAGATACTATACGATACAGATAAGGATCTTCCAGCGACCAAAGCCGGGCATTGCTCACTGGTAATTTCTGTTTCACCGTGTTCCTGCCGTTCACCGTAAGTGACACAGCTTGTTCTTTTGACCGACTGATCAGTTTTCCATCCCTGCCGGTGATATAAGAATACACTGTAACACCAGCAGAAGCAAGTCCCTGGTTCTCCACTGTCGTTTCCACATTCACTGTTGCAGCATTTCCTTTTACATCTGAATAAGCAAACAAGCCTCCATCTGCGATATGAGCATTATTATACTGGTTAAGCCATACATGCCTGTAAATGCCTGCGCCTTCATAAAACCACCCTTCATATTGCGTGGCATCCACTCTTACTACCAACACATTCTCACCTTTGAAACGGATATAATCCGTTACATCGTACGATACGCCCACATATCCACTGGCATTATTACCCAGGTAAAAACCATTGAGCCATATTTTGGCATCACGGAAAATACCATCAAACTGTAATTGAAAACGGTTACCGCTGTCAGCTGGTTCTACTGTAAACCGCTTGCGGTACCAGCCAATACTTGTTTCAGGAAACAAACCACCCACCGGCTTATATCCATGAGAGACGACATCTTTATTGGGAACATTTACAAAAGGTAATTCAACTGCCCAGTCGTGTGGAATATCCAGCTTACGCCAGGATGTATCCACAAACCTGGCATCTATCGCCGTATTCCAGGCGCCACCTGATTTGGAAAAAATATTGGCAATGCTAAAATTAAAATCCTTCTCCGCGTCAGCTGCATGGCCAAAATGAAAACGCCAGTCTTCATCCAGGCTGATATGTTTTCTTATTTCATTGCTTTGCGAAAACACTGGATACCCCACCAATTGTATAAGGATGATACCAAGAAGTGAATACCTGTTTTTAATCCCTCTCATTTCTTATTCTTTTCGTTTTATCAAATATATTCTTTAATTCTTTGTGATCTTTGAGCCTTTGTGGGCGTTATCTCCCACAAAGGCTCAAAGATCACAAAGAGTAAACTTAGCGGGCAAAAAAATGCCTCTTCCGTAGAAAAGGAAGAGGACGAACTGATCTATCTTGATTGTCAGAACTGATAAATCGTCAGGAAAGCAACTCTTTCGCTTTATCCATAATCACCTGTGAGATTTTTCCTTTGAAGAAGGATAATACAAATGGAAGTTTTGCATCGATATCAACGCTGGAGGAGCTGACATTAATCAAGCCCGACAGGTCGAACCCTTTTGCTGAAAAACTGAATTTGCCCGTATTACCTTCCCAGCTTTCTTCAGCATTTTCCACCAGGTCTTTATGATCCCTTTTCAGATTTCCCAGCAGATTCTTTATACGGCCCAATGCCTCTTCGGTTGACAGATTATGCGGTATGCTCAGGTTAAGATCAGACATAATTCACCTTTAATTTGATGGCAAATTACAACAAAAGAACTGCACCGCTACTGGTTCCCAATACCAAATTTAATTCTCAACGCGTACATTCTTTGAGCGGGAAATGATCCTGCTATAAGGATTCTGAAGAAACAGTTGCAGGTAATCAACACCATCTACCATCGTACTTACACCATGGGCCTGGTTGTGCATGATCAATGATTGGGTATTCGGCATATGTCTTTTTATAATGGTATTGTAATAGGGACGGCACCAGGGATCAGCGTCACCATCAAGCACCAGCACCGGCACGTTGGAATAGACAGGCGTTTTTACTATAGCAGGCTCTGGTTTTACTTTCCAGCAATCACAAATAGCATGGTCAACATTATTGAATGAATAGCCGGCAAACCAGGGCATCAGCTCCTCCTGTTTCTTAACGAGCGATTTATCCGAATAAGCGATCTGCTCAGAACAATAGATAGAGTATCGCATTCCGTGCGATAAAGACCCCGTACCGGAAAAAATGCCATCCAGTATTTCCCTGATGTATGGCGCATGGTTCCCGTTTATCAACTCAGTGATCACAAAGGGAACAGTCTTCAATTGTGCATTGTTCATCCTGTCAATCACTGCATCCATTAATTCCTGCTTGGAATACCTGATGTATAGCGTATCACTATGTCCTTTCTCGAGATAAGGAATAGTAAACGTCTTACCTGTAATAGAAGTAAAATACCGGCGAAATTCATTCCGCAGATTTCCATACAATGATTTGTTGGTGGAATCTGCCTCACAATTATCAAACACCTGGTTCAATGCCTCATCATGATTGAACAAAGCATGTTCTTCATAATTAACATACCCTGGCAGTGGGGAATTCAATATCAGTGACCTTACTGCTTCCGGATGATTGCGGGCCACCGTCAGCATCAGTCCGCCACTATAGGAAATACCCAACAGGTTCAATGAATCGATCTTCAATGCTTTTCTAAGGTCATTTATATCAGCGGCACTTTCAATAGTATTAAATGCCGAAAGATCAATGCCTTCACCTGCCAGTTTTTGCCGGCACCGCTTCACACTTGCCAATACAAAACTATCCCTGTTCAGATTTTCCCTGTAAGATCTTTTAATAGCACTGACTATGTCGGGACAATCAAGGCATGGCAGGGAGTTTTTTGTTCCCCGCTGATTAAAAAAAATAATACCTCCAAACTGCAGATAGCCCGACTGGTAACTCAGGCTGCTCATATTACCTATTGTGCTGTAGCCCGGTCCGCCGGTAGTATACAGCGTGATATTTTTTGTCGGATCAGCGTCCGGCTTTCTTGCAAAGATGAATGGGATTTTCACTACACGCCCGGAAGGTTTCTGACGATTTTCCGGCACTACCAGGTATCCGCAGCGGCTGACCAGGGCCGTGTCTATTTTTATCATGCAGGGGCATGTTTCTATACGAGGCGTATATCCCTGCGCAAATGATCGTCCGGCAAAAAGAAAAAGAATAAATATCCCGGAAACCTTCATGGCTTTTTTCTGCAAAATAAAATAGAGTTGCTATTGCAAAAAGTAAAAATCAGACATTCCCGGTACGGTAAGCTGATAGTTTGTGCCCTGTAAACTTTACCACATCTTTATAAAAATGACTCATATCATAATAACCGTGCTCATACGGAGAGAATAAATCTTTTCCCGATACATAAGCTGTTATTGCCGTTCTGGCCCTGACTGTTGCCAGATAATTTTTTGGATTGGTACCTACTACCTGTGTAAAATACCGGTAAAGCGTTTTGTCGGTTACATATAATTGTTTGGCCAGCTCAGTATTACTGGATTCCATGCCAGACCGTGTAAACGCTTCCACCGTTTCCTTTACATAGTTGAGTAAATGTTGTTCATCCTTTTTCCGTTTGGCCATTTGTTCCAGGAAAAATTTTTGTAGCCAATCCGTTCTTTGCTCAAATCCGTCAAGCCGCTTTATCTTCCGGAAAACGGAGGCCGGGATCACTGTATGTGCATCAACTATGCTGCTGCCGATCTTTGCCTGGCTGATGCCCAGAACGGCTTCAAATCCCCCAGGTACAAACTTGATGGTGAAAACATTGTCTGTAGGAAGATTATTCCTTTCCACGATCTCGTTCCTTAACAGGAGTACATCGGTATGTTTGTCTACTTGTTGAATCGTATTGCCATTTTTAAGATGGTAAGTTGAGCCAAGGTTGATCCAGATAGTGGGTGTGTAACTGGGAAAAAGTTTTACGGTAAAGTTTGCCGTATGAATACATTCGCTGGTAGCATCAAGATTTGTTTCCGAAAAGAATTCGATATACTGAGCCAGTTCCCCACAAGGCTGCCGGAACTGGTATAATTTACGGATATGGTCAAAAATCTCTACCATTTATAAAGAAGCATACAAAGACAAATTAACGCAAGATACCCCTCTCAAAAAAGTTAAAAAAACAGAAGGTCGTTGTTCAATAAACAACGACCTTTCCATTAAGCTTCTTTCAGTTTTACCCTTTTTAATATCAGCGAGCTGATCAGTGAAACAGCCAGCCCAATAGGCAACACTTCCGCGAGCGTGATCAATATTACAAACAAAGGATTTTTATATAATTCCTTAAAATCTGCCATTTCCGCCGCCTTCTTATCCAGTTGCAATTGAGTGGCCCCGTCTGTGCGTGCTTCATACAAAACATGTTGTGTATACTTATCAATAAAATCAGGGACAAACAAATAATAATCAAACAGCCAAACGACCACATATATGGTAGAAGCAACCACTGAGATCAACGCCCCCACCCGGAAAGCTTTTCCAAAACCAATCAGCCCTCCATTATACTTATCCCTGAAATGTTTGACGCCGATAAAAATAAAAGAGAAGGCGACGATCATGGCAGCATAGCCGGCTATATCATTGCTTTTCATTTCCGGGTTACGGCAACAAAGATGGGCGGCATAGTTCCCCATTGTTGTAATGATACCTCCCAGGATGAATCCGAATACAAGTACTGTCTTTTTCATGTTATTAATTTAAGCAGCACAAAAATGGCCGTCCTGCTGCAATTTGCCTTCATACTTTCGGGTGATTTTAAAGGAAACAGGCTGATTTTCATCCTTTAGGTGGATGCTCAGGGGATGATGGACAACTCCCTGGCCTTTGCAATGGCCTGTGTTCTGCGGGCCACATCCATTTTCTCAAAAAGATTCATGGAATGTGTTTTAACCGTGTTGATGGAAACAAACAAACGGGCGGCGATCTCCTGGTTCGTAAGCCCTGCAGCCATCAGCTCCAGCACGTCCAGCTCACGCTGGCTCAGGTTTAGTTGCCGCAATGCCCGTTCATTTCTGGTGAAGCCATTTCCTTTTTCAATGTATACTTCTTTTTCCACGATCACTTTTTCCGTCCTGGGCTTTGCCAGTTTCAGCGCCAGCCATATGCCCAGGCTTGTAAAAAGGACTGCAATAAGGCCTATATAAATTTCAAAAGCATGATCAATAATGATAAAACGGAGCTGCAACCATTTTAACAGGAATAATAGCACTGCCAGGGACAAACCGTAAAGAAGAATATGTTTATACTTTAACATGATAAGGCCTCTTACCAAAAATAATAAAAGATGGTTAATCAATAGCCGATAAAATAAGTAGAAACTATTAGAGTGCTTGGCTATTCTTGTTCTCTTATTATTGATTAAAAAAAGGTAACTTTAAAGCAGGCACCATATTAAACGTAAGCAAATATTTATATGGAAACCCAGAAATCCCGGAAACCCAAAACAAGCCGAATCCCTTTACGCGGGCTTTCCCTGCAACAGCGCCTTCCGTTGCTGATCTGTGTTTTACTTTTATGCATACTCGTTGTTTTCAGTATCAGTTCTTATATCACTGTAAGAAAAACCTACCTCGAATCAGGAAGGGAACGTTTGCGTTCACTGAGCGTGCAGCTCAGTGCCTTATTCGGCCAGTCTTTTCAAACCTTTCTGCAAAACTCCCGGACAGCGGCTAACCAGGAATCTATCAGGGCTTACCTGGTCAATGGTACAAGTGAAGAACGGTTAACTGCTTTGCAGGATATGCAAAAGCTCAGGCAGGATACAAGTATAGTAAGTGCAACATTACTGGACGGTCAAAAAAAACCGTTACTGCATATTATTAAAGAAGGAATTAAAGAAAAACTACCGGAAGACCCATTATTGCTCAACCGGTCCATTCCCGATGGCGGTTTTATTGGCAATATTTACAATATCAACGACCTCATGTATTATCCTGTTGTCATCCCTGTAAAAGAAGGGAACACTGTCGTTGGTTATATGCAGCGATGGCGGAAACTTTCTGTATCGCAACAGGGCATCCTGCAGCTATCGCAGTTACTGGGCACAGGCGCTACTTTATATTTAGGTAATAAAGATGGCAGCTTATGGAGCAACCTGGTAAAACCTATTCCACCACCCACCGGTATGAAAGACCGTGGACCAGGGGTTTTTGATTTTACCGGAGACAATGGTCCTGCCATTGCTGCTTCCCAATCCATTCAGCATACACCCTGGCTGCTGACAGTTGAATTCACGAGATCTACTTTACTGGAAGCCCCTAACCGCTTTCTTCGGTGGCTGGTGATTGCCGGCATGTTGTTCACGGCTATCGGAAGTTTTCTTGCCTGGATCATGAGCCGCAATCTTACACGTCCTCTCAAAGATCTTACAGCTGCTTCTTCTGCACTTGCCAGCGGTGACTATTCAGTAGCTGTGCCAGTGGAAAGAAAAGATGAAATGGGAAAACTGGCGAGGGCTTTCAATGCCATGTCCGGGAAGATCCGCAAAGCACATGCTACACTGGAACAGCAGGTAAAGGAAACCGGGCTTATGAATGAGCAACTGCGTGATCTTTCCGCGCATCTGCAGAATATCCGTGAAGAAGAACGGATGCATATCGCCCGCGAAATGCATGACGAGTTGGGGCAATTGCTGACCGGCTTTAAAATGGATGTGATATCGGTGAAAAGAAAACTATCGGGTGATCTGGATCCGGCTATCATTAAAAAGCTGGAAGCAATGGAGAACAATACCAATGAAGCAATAAAGTTTGTCAGGAGGTTATCAGCCGAATTACGCCCAAGCCTGCTTGATGATCTCGGCCTCATCGCGGCCCTTGAATGGCATAGCCATGAATTTGAAAACAGGTTCAATATCCGTGTCATCTTTCAAAGCCAGATGACTGATCTTTCCATTCCGCCGGTAATTGCCACAGGCATTTTCAGGATATTCCAGGAATCACTGACCAATATCGCCCGGCATGCAAAAGCCCACGAAGTAAAAGCTACTTTAAGTGCATCGGATGGATTCTTAAAAATGGAAATCGCAGATGACGGAAAAGGATTTGATACCACAGCACAACGGAAAACACTGGGCTTGCTGGGCATGAAAGAACGGGCGATCATGATCGGCGGGGATCTGAACATCCGGTCAACACCCGGCCGGGGCACTACTGTTGTTATTACAGTACCAGTACCTGCCCCACAGCCATTGACATCTCCCCAATAGTAAAGCTTATCGGTTAAGATATTACCTGTCGCGAGCGGAAAGCTTCCAGCACCTTGTTCAATACTTCCCCTACTCCATTTTCCTCATTTGATTTAGCAGCAAACCTTGCTGCTTCTTTTACTGATGGATGAGCATTGCTCATTGCATAACTGTAGTATGCCTGCTGCATCATTTCCACATCGTTCAGGTAATCACCAAAAGCCATGGTTTGTTCTGGTGAAATATTGAATTCCCGCTGCACTACCTGTAAAGCACGTCCCTTATTGGCAAGTTGATGCGAAAGATCAAGCCATATCTTGCCTGATACTTTTACCTGCAACTCCCCTTCCAGGTGGCGAAACACAGGATAGCTATTGGCTTCAGAACCACTAAGATCACAGATCGCGATCTTGAGGAATTCATCATCTTCCACTTTCAGCAGGTCTTCCACGATCATGCGGCGGTCATAATACATTTCTACATTTTGCATAAACTCGGGAGCAGTGCTTTCCACATAAGCCTGCTTCTTGCCACATAATATTATATATATACCGGGAATACCGCGTGCCATGGAGACAAGCATCTTCACTTTATCAGAAGGAAGCGACTGCACCAGGATATCGCGGCCTTTGTATTGAACATGACTTCCATTTTCCGCGACGAAAATCATATCACTGCCGGCATCACCAAATTTGTTCTGCAGGTTATATAATTGCCTGCCGCTTGCCGGTGCAAACAAAATCTGCTGCGC
>CBHEUU010000102.1:0-10373 GCA_965990355.1 uncultured Chitinophagaceae bacterium | reverse complement strand
AAGAATCCTACTTTCTCCTTTCTCTGGCTTGAGAGAAAGGAGAAGAACAGGATTCCCGGTATTATTTCGGTTGGATTTGTCATTCGTATAAAGACATAAAGTTAAGGAGGCGTCTTTATAAGCTGCTATCGTTGTAAGTAAGTGCTACCCAGTATAGCGACTTGAGCAAAGAGCGTGTTCAGTGTTCCCATTTCCTCTTTAGTAAATACTATCTTCATGGCGTTAATATTTTCCGGTAACCTCGACCTACGGCTCATGCTGACCAGTGGCATGATATGTTCCCCCCTGGAATTTACCCAGGCAATCGCCAATTGGGTCGGTGTAAAACCTTTGTCCTTCGCCATAGCCTTCAGGACTTCCACTTTCTCCAGGTTCTTTACCAGGTTCTCTCCCTGAAAACGTGAGAAGTGCAGATGATAATCACCAGCGGCCAGGGGTGCTTTCATTTCACCAGTCAGTAAGCCTTCGGCGGTGTTTGCAAAGGCCACTACGCCGATGCCGAGTTCTTTTGCCGCAGGCAGCAAATCAGTTTCGATCTGGCGATCGGCAAGCGAATAACCGATCTCCAGCGCGGTTACCGGGTGCACGCTATGCGCTTTTCGCAATTGATCTGCGGTGATCTCCGACACGCCAAGGTAACGCACCTTTCCTTCTTTGATCAGGTCTGCCACGGTTCCGATCACGTCTTCCACCGGTACACTGTTGTCCAGCCTGCAGGGTTGATAGAGATCGATAGTGTCGACCCCCAATCTTACGAGCGAATAGTTGATGAAGTTTTTGATTGCTATGGGGCGAAGGTCGAGTCCTATCCATTGCCCATTATAGAAGAGGCCGCCAAACTTCACGCTGATGAAGGCTTCATCTCTTCTGCCTTTGATCGCTTTACCGACCAGCAGCTCATTGTGGCCCGAACCATAAAAATCGCCTGTATTGAGGAAATTGATCCCGCTATCCAATGCTGCCTGAATAGTTGCTATGCTTTCTGTTTCGTCGGGAGCCGGGCCTCCCCAAAGGGAAGACATGCGCATGCAGCCTAATCCCAATTTGGAAACGAGCGGTCCGTTTTTACCCAATGGGATCTTTGTAAGTTGTGTCATTGTGCTGATTTATTGTTGAAGGCACAAAGGTCCGCCGTCAACCGCAGTGTCACTTTCGTCGCTGGCTCAATTTACTTGTCTGTATGGCTCAGTGAGTCCACTGAAGTCCTTGCCCTTAGGAGTGTATTTACTACTTCATTTCGGCCTGGATCATTTCTTCCAGGACTTTCAGATCAATATCAGAGAGTTTATTGATATACAGGCAACCGACACCTGTCTTATGTTTGCCTAATTTCTTGAGCGCCTCTGCCTGGTTTTTGAGGCCGGACATCAGGTATAGTGAGAGGTTGGCTTTGCGGGGAGAAAAACCAATCTTCATCCAGTCCACTTCCCTGGCGGTCTTTGGACTTTTATACCGTTTATTGCCGAAGCCAATGATCGATGATCCCCACATTTTGGCTTTTTCTTTCGTGGCTTTTTCCATCATTTTTAAGATCACCTGCGCGTCTTTGCGCTGCTGCTCATCCGCGATCTTGTTGATGAAATCTTCCACGCTGTTCGTGGTTTCGGTGGTTTTGATTTTGGCGAGTTTAGCCATACTATTTATATGATTGGTGATTAGCGGAGAGGGATTGTTTTGATTCCTTTAAAATATTGAGTTGGCAAGATTATGGACCTGCATTACTTACATGAAACTACCGGAGTAGCGCTATCAAGGTCATGACTGGCTGGATAGGCGGCATTGTACAGAATGAGCGCCAGCCCCCGCCTCGCTTTAGACCCGATAACCCGTCCCCGGTGTATACTGCTACCCGGAACAATATACGATTGCCCGTTGCTGAGATGCTGGCTGGTACCCGACATTTCTATACACTGTTCGCCATCGACAATGTAGAATATTTCCGGACCGGAATGTGTATGGATCGGCGTTGTGGACCCTGGTTCAAGCATGGATGACAGCACCCGCATCTGGTATTGGTCTGCAGGAGGAAGTGCAAAAGGCCCCAGCTGTGCAACATGTTGACTGGCTGCGCAGTTTTCAGCGTTCATCGCAATTGTAAGTAGCCAAAAAAATCCATGCGCCTCTGTCGCCACGCTATTGGGACCTGCTGCTTTCATTGCTGCTTCCAGGGAACCAAAGCGGTCTATATGCCAGTATATAGTGTTTGTTAAAGACCCAGCCAGGGGCCGGTCAGTCAAAATGGTACATCCTTCCTTCCCTTGTCGCTCAGGAGAGTTTTCCATGCACTTTACAGATGGACGCTGTGTTGCGATCTTCACATCTTTATTGTTCCGTGTTGTTGAACAGGAAGAAGCAAACAGAAAGAAGGCCAGCGGAGTAAGAATTTTTAGTGTCACGCAACTTAGTTTTTGTGAATACTACAAATAACGCCGAACATTTAAAGTTAACTCATTTCTGTTTCAGTAAGCAGGATAAAATTTACTACTAAGATCTTTCAATGCTCTTAAATATTTATACTAAATCCAACTTTTACTTTATCTGTCACCACATGGGTATAAAATTGTTTCACGTCGGCGTTATCCATAAAGCATTTTTTGGAAAATTCTTCATAGTGCTGCATATCCCTGGTATTTACAATTACTACAAAATCATAAGCCCCGGTAACGTAATAACATTGCATTACTTCGGCACAATTACGCATCAGCTTTTTAAAACTGTCAATTACCTGGGAATTGCCCAGATATAAGGTTACATCGACTACGCAAGTGATACTATAGCCGATTGCAGACGGAGATACAATTGATATATCGGCCTCAATAATTTTATCTTCCCGGAGCCTTTTCAATCTCCGTTGTACTGAGCTGGTACTTAGATTTACAATAGCTCCAAGTTCTTCAGCAGTAATCCTGTTATTTTGCTGAAGCCGAGCTAATATTTTCTTATCAAGATCATCAAGCTCTTGCATAATTTTCCCGCTTAGGCCCTGTATTTTGAATTTTTTAACTGGCAATATAAAAGTATTTGCTCAGAATATGCGTTTGTTTGGCTATAACTTGCGCAAAACAAAAAGCATGAAGATCTTCTTTAAAATCAGTTTATTTTTGGTACTTGCCGTTTACTCGCAGAAATCTGTATGCCAGCATGCAGATCAAAACATTCAGCGAATCATGACGCCTATCGATACCTTCATAGACAGAAAAATGAAGGAGTCCGGAATGGTTGGTATTGGTGCTGCTATCATCGTCAATAAGAAGGTGGTTTGGTCAAAAGGGTATGGGTATGCAGATAAAGAAAATCGATTGCCTTTTACTACAAACACGATCATGAACATTGCTTCCATTTCAAAGACTTTTACAGGGGTTTGCCTGATGAAGGCCATAGAAGAAAAGAAGCTATCCCTGGATGAAGATATCAATCGTTATCTGCCTTTCAAGGTTAGCAATCCATTCTTCCCAAATGAAAAGATTACTTTAAGGCACCTGGCTACGCACACTTCTGGTATTACTGACAGGTCCCCAATATATGATAGCACATATCACTATGGAGGCGATTCACCCGAGCCGTTGGGAGATTTTTTGAAAAACTACTTCGAACCAGGCGGTAAGTATTATGCAAAAGATAATTTTTTGGATAAAAAACCAGGAACATACAGGGAGTATTGCAATATAGCTGCCGGATTAGCAGGATATATTATTGAACGGGTAACCGGTAAAAAATTAAATGAATACAGCAAGCAATACATCTTTCAACCCTTAAGGATGAAGAATACAGGCTGGTTCTTTTCGGAAATCAATTTAGCAAATCATTCAAAGCTTTACGACAGGAGAGGAGATACCACCTATCCTATACAATTATATGGTGGAACAACTTATCCTGATGGAGGTGTGCGTACCTCAGTGGCAGAGCTATCGAAATTTTTTATTGCCTTGCTGAATGATGGGGTATATAATGGAGCAAGGATCCTGAAAAAGGAATCAGCCGGGGAAATGACACGGTTTCAATTTACGCCGGATAACAAACCGGAAAATGTTAAAATAGAAAAACTAAACTCCGGAATTTTTTGGGCTACCAAAAACGGTGGAACCAAGATCGGTCATGCAGGAACAGATCCTGGGGTAAAAACGGAAATGCTTTGTGATCTTTCCAGGGAAGTAGGGGTGGTTTTATTTACAAACACTTCCCTTGAAGAAAAAAATTTACTCAAGTATTACTTCCCGGTGTATGAGGAGCTTTACAAATACGGCGTAAAAATAAAAGAGGCTATCAGCCGTTAGGTTTGATGTCTTTATCGCCATTCAGCATCTTTCTCCCGCATGGCTTTTAACAGAGACTCAATCCCTTCTTTTTCTAGAACTGGCTTTATCTGGTCCTCACGAATGCTTTGTACAACGGAAGATCCCAATACGGCAACGTCTGTTACACGCCATCCTTTCTTGCCTTTAAGAAGACTGTATCTGAGTTTTATTTCCTGCTTTTTCAACGGGTGATCGATAGTTATAAGGGAGCCGATCCAGGCTTCATCATTTTTAACTTCAGGCCGGTCATACATAACTGAAGCAAGGTCCTTGAATGTTTCACGCATTCTGGGTGCATTGATCTTGATATATAAAGACTGGAACAGGCTGGCAAATTCTTTACGCTGCGCTTCGGTGCTTTTCTGATAATCTCCTTGCAGAAGGTTACGCGACACAGCATCCATATCTACAAGACGGAAGGCTTTAGCTCCCTTCTCAGCACGCAGATTAGTAAAAACGGTCTTCACTACTTTTGTGATCTCATCATCTGCCGGCTTTGAATGAGCAGGTGCCATAGATAAGCAGGTGACTGAAAGAAGGGCAGTATAAAACCATACGAAAAATGATTTCATATAAGAAGTTTTGTTAAAGATAAATAGTTTCTCATTTTGGATACAACCTCCCCCGATTAGCCTACGAGCCAGCGGCAGCACCTGCCCATCTTTGTGCCTTAAACATTTACAATTTCATTATGGCACATCAACATCAAAAAAATAAGGTCTGGTTTATTACTGGCACCTCACGGGGTTTCGGGCGCGTTTGGACAGAAGCTGCACTGAAGAGAGGAGACAAGGTAGCCGCCACCGCACGCACTTTAGAAAGCATCGCCGACTTTAAAGAAAGGTTCGGTGAAAATGTACTAACGCTCGAACTCGATGTCACCAGGCCCGAGCAGGTAAAGGCAGCCGTTCAGCAGGCGCATGCTCATTTCGGCAGACTGGATATCGTTTTAAACAATGCAGGTTATGGAGTGGTTGGCACTATCGAGGAAGTGACCCCTGCCGACATCAGGGCGCTTTATGAAACCAATATATTAGGCCCCATTTCTGTTATTCAGGCTGCATTGCCGCTGCTCCGTGAGCAAGGCTACGGACATATAATAGGCACATCCAGCAGTCTTGGCCATGTAACACTGCCGGTGATCGGCTACTACTGTTCCTCCAAATGGGCATTTGAAGCGATCCACGAAAGCCTGGCTGCAGAGATCAAACAGTTCGGCATCAATGTAACCATTATCGAACCAGGCGCCTATGCTACCGAGTTTGGCGGTCCGCAGTCACTTAAATTTGCAACTGGCCTTGATGTTTACGAAGATTTAAAAGCAAAATTTATTGACGGATTGAAAACAATGGAGCAAGGCGATCCTAATGCAACGCCGGAAGCTCTTTTCAAAGTTGTTGACGCAGCCGAGCCGCCACTGCGTTTCTTTTTGGGCAGTCATTCCCTGCCCTGGGTGCGTAACGATTACCAGCAGCGGATGGCCACCTGGGAAGCGTGGGCAGAAGTTTCCGATTCGGCGCAAGGTCAGGCAAAATAAGCAGGTCCGGCACAGATATTTCCCTGAATCAACATTTGATGACCGATACTCAACCATAGTATCGGTTATCGTGTTATATAATTTTTACTATGAAAAAACAGCAGCCTTCCCATCATCAATTTACTTCGATACCGGATGCGCACCGGGCTCTGGGGTTACCCGAGCCATTGCATCCGCTTGTCAGCCTCGTCAGTGGGTGCGCTCTCCCTGCCGAGGGAAGTGTATTGTCCGGCTCACATGTGTTGCACTTTTATAAGATCTCATACAAACCAAAATTCAGTGGCAAACTGAAATACGGGCAGCACTATTACGATTTCGATGGAGGCGGTCTGCTCTTTGCAGCTCCGGGCCAGATCATTAGCGCACCCAGCGATGAAGGCGCTGAAGCCATTGCCCGGCCTCACTATACCTTGCTTATCCATCCTGATTTCTTCCTGGGTTATCCAATCGGTAAAAAGATCAAACAGTATGGATTCTTTTCTTATTCGGTGCATGAGGCGCTGCATCTTTCGGCTGAGGAAAAAGAAACGATCCTTTCGGTTTTTGGGATGATCGAGCGTGAGCTGGCGAGCCGGATCGATGATTTCAGCCAGGATGTGGTTATTTCCCAGATCGAGCTGTTGCTGAATTTTGCGAACCGGTTTTACAAGCGCCAGTTCATTACCCGTAAAGCAGCCAGCCATGATCTGCTGGAAAAACTCGAAGAACTATTGGATGATTATTTCAACCATGAAGCACTTTTCAAGCAGGGTGTGCCGACTGTAGCATGGCTTGCCGGACAATTAAACCTTTCACCCAGCTATCTGAGTGATATGCTGCGTTCACTGACAGGGCAAAATGCGCAGCAGCACATCCATTATAAACTGATTGAAAAAGCGAAGGAAATATTATCTACCACCAGTTTATCGGTCAGTGAAGTGGCTTATACTTTAGGATTTGAATACCCGCAATCCTTCAGCAAATTATTTAAAAGCAAAACCAAACTTTCCCCGCTGGAATTCAGGGAACGATTTAATTAAGCAATGTATCATGGCTTCTGAACAATCTGTACTAAATTCCCGTTTCGGGAATCAACAGATTGTAAAAGAAACAACCTATGAATCATGAGCTATCCATTTACCGGTCTTTTACTGTAACTGCGGTTATTGATGAAACGGACAATGCCAAATCATTTGAACTAAGTCCGGCGGATAATGCAGCCATTACCTATGAAGCCGGGCAGTTCATCACCCTGGTGTTCCGAAAGGGTGATAAGGAAGACCGACGCTCTTATTCTTTTTCGTCAGCGCCGGTTTTGGTTGAGCCGATGCGGATAACGATCAAACGGATCGCCAATGGTGAATATTCCAGGCAACTGCTTGATCATCTCAAAGTAGGTGACACACTCATCAGTTCCGGTATTGCTGGTTTCTTCCGGTTGCCTTCCCAACCCGATGCCATCCGTCAATTTGTTTTTCTCGCAGCCGGCAGCGGCATTACACCTGTTTATTCTCTGCTAAAAACAGTATTACATACTACTGATCTGCCCATTGTATTAATTTATAGCAATTATTCGGAAAAGGACACGATCTTCTATCAGGAGCTGATGGAATTAGCATCGCGGTTTCATCAACGGCTGACAATCGAATTTCTTTTCAGCCAGACGGATAGTGGTAAGAGAAGGTTAAGTAAATTCCTGCTGCATGCTCTTCTGGAGCAACATGCCATTCCTTTGCAGGAAACCTTGTTTTATGTATGCGGACCGGAGAATTATATGCTGGTTTCCGGTATCAGCTTAATTACGGCTGGCGTACCGGCTGCGAATATCCGGAAAGAAAACTTCAATACCCGGAGGCATGCCATCCGGCCTTTACCACCGGATACGGATGCGCATCAGGTAAAAGTATTTATCAATAATGCATGGTATGAATTTACTGTTCAGTATCCGGATACCATTTTAGCTGCTGCTAAAAAGCTGCACATTCATTTGCCTTATAGTTGCGAAGCAGGTAACTGCGGAAGCTGTACTGCTACCTGTATTCAAGGCTCCACCTGGATGGCATATAACGAAGTATTAATGGATGATGAGATCAAAAAGGGGAAAGTTTTGACTTGCCAGGGGTATCCGGTTGGAGGAGATGTGGTTTTAAGATTTTAGAAAACCGGTGATGATTTATTTACCGGAATGTTCTTATTCCATTATCAGGGTGAGCAGAACATTGTAACCCTACTTCTTATCCACAGGCACATACGCACTGGTCCCAATCCCAAAAGCTTCCTTTGAATCAGGATAAAAATAAAATGACTTTTGCTGCACCTGTCCATTATTATATCGCAATTCCAGTGAGTAACCATTCAGCACATAGGTCCCTGCGCCGTCTTTATGAGCATAGGAAGAAGAAGACACTCCAAAATCACCACTATTACTGCCGCCGGATACACCTACCATCGTAAACTGTCCATTCTTGTTGAAAGTGATATTGGTGGACGACACGATCATTATATTCCCGCCCAGCGCTGTATTGCCTCCTCCTGAAATGGTTTTATATCCTCCCTGTATCTTTTCTCCATTAGTAGCGGGCTTTGCCCAAAACCAGTTCTTCTCCCAGGTATCTGTTTTATCCTTTTCCTTATTTGGCCAGTTGATCACCATCGTTTTGCCCACGGCCTTCCAGGTACCCCATTTCCGGGGTTCCAGTTGCTTTGATTTCGCTACATCAAAATTGTAAGGACTAACTGACGGGCCATCATAGATGCTTCCATCTGTAAGCAACAAATAAGGCTCATAGCTGGGATAAATGCCACCGCCCACTCCGGCAATATACTCCAGGTTAATAGCAATGCCCTTGACCTCAGCAGGCTTCAGGCCATTGGCTGTAACCAGTTCTTCAGATTTCACTTTTCCGGAAGTGGTGGAAGCAGTGGTCGTTCTTTCTGCAGACCTGCCGGTCGTACCCGAACCCGTATTTTTTATATCGAAGCCATCCTGTTTTGCCAACTTTCCAAAATGGGTTACAACAGGTTGTATATTGGATTTGAAATAAGTAATATCGGAAGAGCTTATCATGCGGGCGAGCCTGTATTCACCATTGTTCAACTGATAACCCACATACTACAAGAGACACTTTTTAGCATTTTTATCCGACACTTGTATTGTATAATTATAAAGGCCTTTCTGCACATTCACGCTGGCATTATCGGTAGCCGGCAGGATATAACCGTTTTGCCGGGCATCACTATTCGCAATTTCCTTAAACCAGTTACTGCCGGCATCGCCATTGCCTTTTTGCAATGGCATTACCTCATAGATGAACGACTTATTACCATCAACAACAGCAGGGATAAAACTATAACTGCCATTCCGTTCCTGCATTTTCCAACCTGGGATAGTAGGAATAGAAGACTGCGCCGGGAGCGCATAAGCGAGCAGCAGAATACAAACAGTGAAGTAGATCTGTTTCATATACCCGTTTTACTGGGGTAGCAGGGCACAATTATCAAGCCAATGATCAAGACGGACTGTTACTTTATTATGTAACTTATACGGCCGTATTGGTGTCAAAGGGTATATCAAAAACTGCTTACTGGCCGCTGAAAGTTTAAAACATAGATTATGGAAACGGGAAAGAAAATGATCCTCTGGTTATTACTTAATGCCGTATGTGCATTATCCCTGTCTGCACAAACAAAAGGCGACTCCACCCAGAGCACCGAAACATTCCTGGCAAAGGATGCCGCAAGAAAGTATTTCGGAGTGTACGAATTCAATCCTGATTTTAAAGTAAAGGTTTTTAGTGAAACGGCTGATAAGTTATTCATACAGCGTATTGGAGATCCGCAGAAGTTCCAGCTCTTTCTTAAGCAATCAAGCCTGTTCTTCCTAAAAACCATGCCTGCTGAGTTGGAATTTATAAAGTCTGTCAATGGTAATTACGAAACGTTGCTGCTACGCCAGGACGGAAAAGAAATGAAAGCTACCCGGATCAGCTATCAACCTTATGAACTCTATGATACGATCATGCGATTAGACAGTAGTTTTTACACGGCCTATAATAATCGGGACCTTCAAAAATTCATGTCTTATTTATCGCCTGATCTTGAGTTTTATCATGATTTTACCGGCTTAACTGATTACAAAAGAAACCTTGAGATTTTCAAAGAAAAATTTTCCGATACATCTTTGATCATGCGCAGAGAACTTGTAACGGAAAGCGCAGAAGTGTATCCGATAAAAGATTTCGGAGCTATCGAAATGGGAGTACATAAATATTATGTTGTAGATAAGACTGGAGAAAAGAGATTATCCAGTCAACCAAAGTTTGTTCACATCTGGAAAAACACAAATGGTAACTGGAAGATTGTTCGCGTGATCAGCTACGATCATTAAAGCAGTGTATCCCAGGCATTCTATTCTTTCATAAACAACACGGTTTTGGATTGTACATCATCAACAGCCTTCAATAGGTACATACCGGGTTTAAGATGCCCTACAGGCCATTGCAATTGATTGGTTACTTGTTTTACAGCAATCAACCTGCCTTGCATATCTGTTATAGTAATCT
>CBHEUU010000101.1:0-10399 GCA_965990355.1 uncultured Chitinophagaceae bacterium | reverse complement strand
AGGTAAGCCATTTGCCGCTCCAAGGAATCCATGCACCACGCTATAAGAAAACTCACTGCCAGTTGCAAAGCCACCAGAAAGATCTGCACCATAATTAAATCCGCCAATAGCAAAATTCCGGACATTATAGGCAGAGCCAGCACGGAACAGGGCACCTGTAGTAGGTTGAGGTGAACCAGCTGTGTTTCTTCCTAACAGTGTAAAGTTAGACAAGGTAGGACGTGTACGTTTGCTGGCAAAAGGACCACCGGTTACCACGGGTGCTGTTACGTTATTACTTTCAATGCTATTAGGAGAAGAAGATAATCCAAGGGATGGATATTTCAGCGCCACAGCAAATTGAATATTACCAACATAACCCTGATCGAAATCGAAATCATCATCATCATTGGCATAAGAGATCAGGTTTTTCGCATTCACTGCTCCACCAAAGAATTCAAAGCCATCATCTGCACCATGGGATATCTGGATATTTTCCAGGCAGGTATTATAACCCACGCCACCGAGTGTCAGACCGTTCAGTTCGTTGCCTTCGCTGATAATGTCACCCGCAAATTCAATCCGGACATTTTTCAGGGAACCTGAATTATCTGCATCAGAAGTGTTACCATATTTAAAGACAGTAGTGGAATCCAGTCCAAATGAATGGGCATACACTCCTTTTACGCCTTCAATTTGAAATTCACCCACATTGGTAGTGCCATTTCCAAGCAGTACAATACCACCCCAGTTACCTTTCGCACGGGCATTGGCAGCATTGATGCTGGTAAATACGATGGGATCCGCTGCAGTACCATTGGCAATCAATTTGGAGCCACGGGTAACTAACAGGAAAGAGGGATAATTATTAGCTGTAGCCGTCTTCAACTGACCTTTGATAAATGCACCCGCTTCAATTGTCAGGGTAGCACCATTGGTTACGAAAGTAGGCCCGTTCAGGATCCAAAGCGTATTCTTACTCAGGAAAGTGTTGGTGTTGATCACATTTGGGATATTCGCGCTGGTGGCAGGCACCAGGCGGTTATCGGGCGTTGTAGCGCTCACGGAGCGATCAAATTGTCCCTCAGTTTCAGATTTGTTAAGATCTTTCTTACAACTGGCCACCAGCAATACTATTGCTGTCAGTGTGAAGAATATTGACTTACTTTGTGTCATAAATTTGTTTTTAAATTTTTTGGATGAGATTCCATTCCATTGCGGGGTTTGAGCGACCCCGCTTCTTTTTTTGAATTTTCTGCCATAGGCCTTTTTTTTAGGTTTAATGAATTTTCCGGTATTGATTAAAAACGATAACTTATTGTAAGGGTATAGCTGACGCCAAACCTCCGGCGAGTCACCGGTATATCATAGGCGGGATCGTAAGCTGCCCCTTTAGGATCAAGTTGTTCTTCCGGCAGTTTATAAACATCATCAGGATATCGCTGAATGGAAGGTTCGCCGGCATAATTACCATCAGGGCCTCCATTCGGTCCATAAGTATTGATATAGGTGATCAATTCCTGGTTCAGCAGATTACTGGCATTAAGCCGCACCAGCATTCTTCCATTCTTCAAGGGTTTATAACTGATCTGCGCATCCATCATATTCCTGGGATTTTCGTATTCATCCATCGAGCGGTCCACAGCTGAATAAACAATCCGGCGGCCATAGCGATTATAGCTAAGGTTGAGCCCCAACCGTTCTCCGATATAAGCCAGCCCACCATTAATGATATAAGGTGATTGCCCTGCCAATGGCCGGCTGCGTTTAGGATTCACTTGCTCGCCAGTAACCGGATCGGTGGCAACTCCTGTATTAAATTCCACTTCAGCTTTTATCAAGGTGAAATTTCCAGACAGGTAGAGATTGCGCCAGATGGAAGAAGGATTTATAAAACTGAATGATTTACGAAAATCCACTTCTACTCCAAGGTCTTTTGCCTTGAGGAGATTTTCATAAAAATACCAGGGCCTGCCACTTGTAGCCATCATGCGCAGTTCAATGGGATTATCAAAGTGCTTGTAGAATCCTGAAACAGATACCACTTCATCCGGCGCTGGATACCATTCCAAACGGATATCAGCATTATTGATCTCAGTGGTTTTCAGATTACCACCACGCACACTGCGCATGATCTCAAAATCAAAATATTCGAAACCGGAAGTTTCCCGGATATCTGGCCTCGCCACGGTTTTATACCAGGCAGCCCTTGCATTGATCTTTGGTGTCAGCGCATAAATAAGATTGACAGAAGGCAACCAGTCTGTTTTTTCAATCACAACAGGTACTTCTTCCCAAATATTTCCCGGCTTCCACATATGTGTGCCTACTTCCTGTTTGTATCTTTCATTGCGGATGCCTCCTATAAGGCGAAGCTTTGCCATCAGCTTCAGGTCCAACATCCCGAAAAAAGCATTGAGACGCTGGGTACCGGTATAACCGCTTCCCGTACCATTAGCTCCATCCTGTCCGCCACCAGATATAGGATACAGGTAGAGCTCTCCATCTTCAAAGCGCCGGGAATTAAATGCTTCATAGTAAGGAATACCTGGATATTCACCAATGGCCGGAGAACCGGCCGTATAAAGCAACCGGTACATATCTGAACCAAAGTTTGCCTTGCGATAACTGCCGAGCCAACCTATTTTGAAATGCTGATTTTGTTGTAATAACTGGAATGGTACAAGCAGGCTCGCCTGACCGGAATATCTTTTTTCTTTCAATTTGGAATAATAGATATTGCCATAATCCAGGCTGCTGAAGTTCCCGAAATAATAATTGTAGTAGTCTGCAGGAATTTTATAAAGCTCCATTGCGACTGAGTCATAACCACGGGCATTCATCATGCGGCTGAAAGGCTGGTCACGGTTCAGTGTTGCCCAGTCTCCACTCCATTCCACCTTAATGCCTTTAGTGCCTATGCCATGCGTTCCCTGCAACTTGGTTTGAAAAAGCGCATTCACCAATGTTTGGGAAGTGTATCCCATATTGGGAATACCGCTTGCATCCAGGTCGAACCCATTAAACTGGTAAAGCTTTTCAAAGAATCTGCGGTTATAAATATTTTGCCAGGAAATCTTATGCTTGCCGAAAGTGTACCCGAGATTCAGATTGCCACCCAGGGTAGTGATATATTGATTCTCTTTCCCTTTATAATCTTTATACTGCATTTGATACAGATCATACTCGTTTATGTTCTGCTCATTACGGTAAGAAAGCGCTCCCACAAAACCCAGTTTGCTTTTTTCACCTGTGGTATAGATATGACCGAAACTGAGACCAAGATTCTGCACCGGCAATGCGGTGAAACGATACATCTGCCATGTATTGGGAAGTGTCCCCAGGAAAGTCTGTGCTTTTTTTAATTCCTCCGGCGTTGCTGAATTATCTTTTATTTTACTGGCTATCTCATTGTAATCACTGAAAGTCATCCCCTTCGGTTCACCATGAACCTTGTTGTCCAGGAAACCCAGGTGATTGTACCTGCCTCTTTTCAAACCGATGAAATCTTTTCCTGTTGACATGGTATTGTATCCGCTGCCAATGTCTATCTGAAAAAAGTTTTCCTGCGGAATATCCCTGGTATTGATCTGGATGATGCCCCCGGAGAATTCACCAGGCAGGTCAGGCGTAGCGGTTTTATTAACCACAACGTTATCTACCAGTGCGCTGGGGATCATATCAAAGGCGAAGTTCCGGCGATTGGGTTCGCTGCTGGGAAGCTGCGAACCATTAAGCAGCACATTATTGTAACGTTCTCCCAGGCCTCTGACAACTGCAAACTTATTGTCGTCGGTGGTTTGCAGTCCACTCACTCTCTTAAGCACCTGCCCCACGTTGTTATCAGGAGTACGGGCGATCTGTTCCGAGCTGATGCCATCTGTCACCGTTGCTGCATTCTTTTGCCTGACATACAAAGCCGCGACACCTTCTTTTCTGGCCGTTCCTTTTACCACTACCGCACTCAGTTGCTCTTTCTCCCTTTTCAGCGTAACATTCAGTGTAAAAGCCTGGTTGCTTTTTATATCGATTTCAGAAATTTCTTTTGTTCCATAGCCTACACTACTGATAGTAGCTGTATAATTTCCCTCGGGCAGAGAAATCCGGAAATTACCGTCCACATCGGTAGAAGTCCCCTTACCTGCAATACGAACCGTGACGCTAGCTAACGGTTGACCATTTTCATCGTCAATAATCCTTCCAAGGACAATACCATTTTTTTGTACCGGAGCTGTTTTTATGAGAGTAGCTGTTGTATGAGGTGCAATGCGCACAGCAATGTTTTTTCCGTCCACATCATACACAAGCTGCGCTTCTTTTTTAAGTGAAATCAATACTTCATTAAGAGGGATTGATTTAAACTGGATTTTATCGATATTTATTTTACTGGCAACTCCCTTGTCATAAGAGAACATATAGCCAGATTGTTGTTCAATAGATGTAAAGACCCTGTCAAGATTGGTAGCTGACTGGTTGATGGAAATAACTGTCTTGTCTTTTGGAATAATATCTTGCGCAAAAAGTTTTGGTGTAAAGCACCACCCGAATACAAAAAGAAAAAGAAAGAGTGGAGTTTTTGGACATAAAAGAGTTCTTTTTACAGATAAACCCATAAATTTATTGTTTGATTTTTTTGAGTTAGTCGCTTGATTTAATCATTGGGGAGTACCGGTTGCAACGGTGCTCCTTTTTGTATTATGGAATGGACTTATTAGTCTTTTCTTATTACATAAACACCTCCTTGTTTTATTGCCTTCAACCTATGAATGAACAATACTTTCTGAAGCACTTCTTCCGGTGTTTTATTTTGGTATTGTCCCCTGATGCGTTTACCGCTCAATATTGTTGAATCCTCACAGTGAATACGGATGTTAAAGCGGTTTTCCATGCGGCGCAATGCATCTTCCAGTGAAAGGTCATCAAACACAAGAGTGCCATTCATCCATTGGATGGTTAATTCTGTGGCCACTGTTTTTACTGCCATCTTTTTTGCATGAATGTTGTAACTCAGTTTCTCGCCCGGGACCATACTATAACCCTGCCCCGCAGCACTGACTTCCACCTTTCCCCTGAGAAGTGTTATACGTATATCATGCTCCCCGTTAAAAGACTCCACATTGAAAGCTGTTCCCTTCACCGTGGTAGTGAGCTCGCCGGTGTGTACAATAAAAGGTTTCGCTGCATTATGCGCCACATCAAAATATACTTCGCCTGATACTTCCACTTCCCGTTTGTCGGCATTAAAACTGTTCTTGTCGTACCGTATGGAGGAGTAGGTGTTTAACCAAACCATTGTTCCGTCTTCCAGTTGCTGATGCCAGAGAGCCTGTTTGTTGTTGTTAATGGTCACCCATTCTGGCTGTGTCCGTTCATTTCTGAATAACCAGAAAGAAGCTGAGGTTATTAGCAACACGATCGCACATGCAACCGCCGCTTTCCTGAAAATGGGATAAACCTTCGCTCTTTTAGGCTGTACTATTCCGTGAAAACGCTGAAGCTCTTCTTCAATCAGTTGCTGGGACACTTCTGCTTCGCCTGTCTCCTGCTCTATTTCATCAATGTATTGTTCAAGTATTTTCCCTGAATCTTCATGTGCCAACTCCTTTTCAATAGCCGCCTGTTCTTCAGGAGTTGCATCCCCTGACAGATATTTTGTAAGCAGTTCTTTACTGATTTTATTCATATTATAGTGACTAGATATTCTTTGCTTGTTTTGCAAAAGGGCCGGTATATTAACCACGTTTCAGAAATCAACATCCACCAGTGGAATTCCAGATTTATTTTCTTGAAGTTGTTACATGTCCATGTGAGCTTCTCAATGCCGAAGAATTAAAAATTATTTCCCCCTTGCCGATCGAAGGCATCACCGGCTTTCTTCCTGTAATATCTGCCGGGTAGCCAATGGATATTTCAAGTGCCTTTTTCAATAAAGGATCTTCCATACTTCCAATCTCCTGTAAGGGTAAATACTCAAGTTCATCGATATTATAATCCGGAGGTATGCCATCGGTATAGTTGCCATTGCCGTTGGCATTATAGAGCTTAAAGATCAGCGGATGCAGCACAAGACTTACCTGGGCAGGTGTACGCTGATCGTAAATAGGGAACCCTCCCATGTCTTTACCGGTGGTCTTCTCTCCTATCTGCACAACATTGATATATGGCTTCAGGCTGTTAATAAGTAATTCCGCTGCAGAAGCGGTAGCAACCGATGTGAGTATGATCACTCTGCCAAGGTTCAGCCTCGAACTGCTTACAGTAGTAAAATCATTAGGCAGGTAATTATTTTCCTGCATTGTTTTTTGAAATGAGTTGACAAACCGGCCACCATACTGATTGGCTTCATAGATGGAAAATACAGTGTTTCCACTTACGTTGACAAGGTTTGCTGCCAATTTTGCAGCGCTGGATACATCACCTCCGGGATTATAACGCATATCCAGTATTAACTCCGAAATACCGGCAGCTTTCAATTTATTGAGGGAATCCAACAGTTGCAGGTCATAATTACCATTAAAATAATTATAGAAAAGATAGCCGGCTTTTTTATTCCCGTTGCTGAATATTCTTGCCATATAAACTGGCTTTTCGTAGAAGCGGCTGAACGATAATGAAACAGGTTGTTCATCAACAACCGTATTCCCCTGTATCGAAACAATTTTTAATGTAACCCCATCTCCTCTTTTTAATATTTGATTGACGGAAGCAGCCGTTTGATTGGTCAGTTCAATGCCATTGACAGCAGTAAAGTATGTTCCTCTGTGCAAACCCTGAGAAGATGCTGCTCCGCCTGGCACCACATGTGTAATCACACCAAGCATCCGGCCTTGCAACTCTGTCATTGAGAGTAGCGCGTAGCTGAATCCATACCACGCAAAAGAAGAATACTCTGTCTCCACCTGGTTCTGGTCTTCCATAAAAGAAAACCGGTCGGCAGACCAGAGCAATTGTTTAAAGAAAGACGATTCATCGCTTTGCGGAGAAGGATTGCCGGGTATTTTGTCCGCCCAATAATAATAAGTACGCATGCTATCCAGTATCCACTGCTCCTCCGGACTGTATTTATTTTCAACTACCTGGTTATTTTTGCGGCAGGCCGTCATAAACAGGCAAATGACTGCAAATAGTTGGCAACAAAGAGCACTTAAATAATAACGGTGCATACATATGGTGGAGTTTTCTTATCTCCATACATACACGTTTCAGAAAGACACATCCACCAATTTATTGTAAAGTTTTTTTCATCCTGATTTTCAGGATATGGCCAGCTGGTTTTACTGATTTAACATTCAGTTAAAATAAGACCTGTACTTTTATTTTCCTCGTTATGAGGAATGCTATGATAAGGTCAATGGAAAAACTAAAGATTGACAATTTCAACTCTCTTTACCGTCTCACCTATGGTAGACTGTATGCTGTATTCATAAAAATCTCTAAAGACGCTTCTCTTACAAAAGATATTTTGCAGCAAGCTTATATTAAGGTGTGGGAAAAATGGGACGATCTGACCGATAGGGATGATCTATACCCATTGTTATACACCTACTCGAGGAATATTTATATTGATGAATTAAGAAAAGGGAACCATCGGAGAAATGCAGAAAAAAAAGTGAATGCGATTGGCAAACCTCAACAGGCAGACGAACTATACATTGCTAAAGAAACAAAAAGCCTTATAGCAAGTTGGGTGTCTGTGATGCCTGCACGACGTAAAGAAGTTTTTCTCTTATCGAGGGAAGTTGGATGCACACATAAACAGATTGCAGAAGACTTGTCTCTTTCCCCTCATACAATTGAACGACATGTACAGGAAGCACTGATCGATCTGAAGAAAAAGATTAAGCCCGCTTCTATCTTATTTATACCATACTTCATTCATTTATCTGCCCAATTCGTATTTTGATGGCGTGCCCTCCTTCCGGCCGTGCTGCAGAATTAACAACCATTATTTCCTTTTTATCGCTTTGATAAATGGCTGGCCACAAGGTCTTGTTCCAGGCAGCATTGGTAGTATGCCAGTGTTTTCCATAATCATCGCTGATGGAAATATTGCTTTTATTGGAAGTAACGACCAGGCGGCCGTCTGATAATGATAAGATGTACGGGCCAGCCCATTGATCAGGGATCGCTGTTCCTAATCCAACCGGCCATGTAAAACCATCGCGGCTGATTTTGTAATACACATTACACTTTTCAGGTCCGCATATTTCATACACAACTATATACTGGCCATTCTTCATGCGTGTCCATACAGGCATGCCTGGTCTTGATTCCGGATGGCCGGGCTCATAAGCAACCCATATTTCGGGTCCCCAGGTTTTTCCATAGTCAGGCGATATCTTTTGTGAAATGATCTGGCTATAGGAAGTG
The DNA here is from genome assembly GCA_965990355.1 of uncultured Chitinophagaceae bacterium. Taxonomy (GTDB): domain Bacteria; phylum Bacteroidota; class Bacteroidia; order Chitinophagales; family Chitinophagaceae; genus Terrimonas_A. The sequence continues at coordinate 2,050 of CBHEUU010000101.1, read as the reverse complement.
TTGTCAGTAACATGTTTTTCACTAGCATACATAACAGCCAAACGGCCATCCGCCAGAAAATAAAAATGTGGTTCGTATACGCCTTTATCTGGTTTACCCAACTCTCCGGGTTTTCCTTCATTGGCATCGATGGTGCTGAGCTTTTTCCAACTAAGACCATTATCCGTACTGCGATATACATACAAACGATATGATTCCTGCCAGCGTACCGAACGGCAGGACAACAAAATACTTTTATCAGGTAATTGGATCAGCTGCGCATTATCAAGATCCCTGCCGGGATCGGAGAGAATAGCTATAGCCTTCCAGTTCCTTCCATTATCATCGCTGCGGGCTATCTCCAGTTCCAGTCCGCCATTGGGTTCTTTCGCATAACCATTATTACGGCTTATGGTATAGCCTGCCATCCATTTCCTGCCTTCCAATGGCAACAGTCTTCCGTATTGAGCGCCGTATCTTCCATGGCTGCGCCCACTTGTTCCCCCTGCTTCAGACACTTTTCCTTTGTCTTCAAATACGGGTACATTACGCACGTCAATGGAATCGGTCCAGGAGATAGAAGAACCGGTTTGCTGTTTTACAACAGGCCACCCGTTCTTATATTCAATAGGATCGATCAGGAACACACGCGTTCTTCCATTGTTATTTTTTTCCGGGCTCGTGAACATGGCGTGATAAGCGATATAACGATTACCCTTTGTATCTGTAAAGATTGAATTATGACCCGGCGCCAGCCAGTGTTCATTCGCTTGCAGTATTACGCTGCTGCCGGTTCCGTTCTGTTCACCAAGAGTAGTAAAAGGGCCTTCTGCTTTGTCAGCCCGTGCTATCAGTACTGCATAGCTGGCATTGGGTCCGCAACAATTATCACCGGAATAATACAGGTAATATTTTCCCTTGTAATAATCCACCCAGGCACCTTCTACAAGTTGATCATATTTTTTTTCACGTGCTGGAAAGATTATATCCTTTGGTACAGTACCCGGCTTGAATGCGCTCCAGTCATCTGTCATCTCCTGCACTTTGATCGGTTTGTGGCCCGATCCCCAATACAATAATTTTTTGCCGCTGGCAGGGTCTATAAATGCCATGGGGTCTATGTTCACAAACGCTCCGCCTGAGATCAGGGGCGTGCCTTTATCTATAAAAGGTCCTTCGGGTTTATCAGCATATGCCACACCCATGCATTTACCCTTGCTTGTATCTATTGATTGAGCTGAATAAAACAGCACATATTTCTTTATCTGCTGATCGTACATCACATGTGGCGCCCAAAAATCATGGCTACCCCAGGATGGTTTTTGCGGCAGGGCATCGCCTACGATGGTCCAGTTTTGCAGATCAGTGCTTGATGCAACCTGTATATTCAATGCTTTCTCCTGCCAGGCATTGTTAGTTGCATATGCATAATATTTACCATTGGCACGGACAACAGTAGGGTCAGGAAAGTCGTGATCGAGAACAGGATTAATGATCTTTTGCTGAGCAGTTGCGCTGAAATGAATCAGCACAGCTGCTATTATTGAAAAAGCTTTCATTATTGTAATTTTTATTTCGCCGCAGTTTCCTCGCTGGTCAACTGCCTGATCAGCTCAACTTCTTTCTGCCGGTAGGGCTTTCCGTCGGTATGGAAGATTTCATGGAACCATAATTCAGGTTCGGAACTGTATTGCTTGCTCCAGCTGTTCCAGGCATACTTGGTTTGACTCTTGCCATCTACCAGTCCCCAATTGATGGCGCCTACTTTGTACTTTTTAGCAATAGGCAGCGATGTTTCGAAATAGCTGTTGTTGCCGCGGGCCATATACTCTGTGCAAATGAGAGGGCGACCCAGGGGTTGCAACCACTTGATCCGTTTTTCAAACTCTTCACCATTCTCATAATTATGAAAAGTGACGATATCCGATTCATCCAATTGTACTTTTTCAATAGGCTTCAGTTTTTCAGGTGATGACCAGTCGCCGGCCCATACACCTGATGTTAATGGTTGGGATGGATTCACCGAACGTGCCCATTCAAATGTTTTTTGCAATAAAGGCAGCACGTATTT
>CBHEUU010000100.1:0-10408 GCA_965990355.1 uncultured Chitinophagaceae bacterium | reverse complement strand
CATTCCCTGCTGATCAGCATCTTTCCAGGAAGAAGAACCTTGCAGCAAGCCCATGCCATCTATCAGTTTAATGAAGTGGCGGGTATCAATCAGGCCGGCGGCTCTTCCGGTAGTCACTCCTTTCACCGCCTGCCCATAGTTCAGGTTGGGATTCATGCGTGTGGCGGTATCCAGGAACCATACGCGCACCAGGCGGGCAGCATGATCTGCATACACTATATCCTCAGAAAAATAATACGCCAGTGATAAGGTATATACCATTTCACAAAGCTGTGGCATGTATTCTTTGTCCTTATAATCTTTCACTTCAGGATTGGTTTGTCCATCCTTCCTGATATAGGGAAGCCCACCAGGTTTGTTTGGATCAGGCCAGAAATAGGGAGCCAGGCTCATATAATCATGCTTGTCGCCGCTGGGTGGCTGGTTCTTTTTTTCCATCACGCTTACAGGCCCAAACTGCAAGGCTTTGTCAGCATCCTTCAGCAATTGTTTATAGGCTGGTATTACAGCGGCATTATTTGCTTTAATCGCAGCTTTATTGGCCGCCAGTGTTTTTACATCCAGAACAAACACCTGCGGTGTGACTGGCTGACCTTCCGCAAGCGAAGACAGCCAGCTTAGCAACACACTACTGATCGTTAAGAAGATTTGTTTTTTCATTAGGCAATTGTTTGTAATAAGTGATATGCTATTTTATGATTCTGATCATTTGTTTCAAATCAACTCCGTTTCCTCTTACGGTAACAATATAAACACCGGCTGGAACACTGCCTACCGTCAGATCAATACTGATAAATCCTTTTGGCAGGAAGGCATTTCGCCTGATAAAAGGTTTACCATTCAGGTCCCATACCTGTATATCACTTAATGCCGGAACATTGGAATAGATCCTGGCGGTTAATGTTGCCGGATTGCTCATGTAAGCATTCAGGTATGGCCGGTCTGCACCATTGAGTGGCAGAATAGTAAGACGTCCGCTGGTATATGTTATAGTATAATTATTGGAAGCTGTATTAGCCGGTGTCAGCGTATAATAACCGGCAGAAGATGTGGTGGTAGCAGTAGTGTTCACCACAGCTGGTGCGCCAAGGTTAGCAGCCGTTTCACCATATACAAACCCCGTGTAAGTAATAGTGAACTCAGGATTGGCCTGACCTTCCACTTTGGAAGTATCTCTTACTCCAATGGTCAATGCAGCTTTATCCACTGTGAGTGTTTGCGATACAGGATTTGCCGGGAAGAAGATGGAACTTCCAGCTTGTGAGGCTGTGATCACCGCAGTGCCTGCACCGGTAATATGAATACTGGGTCCATTCACAGTAGCCACATTCGTATTGCTGCGTGCGGAAGTAACAGGAATAGTATTGTGGGTGCTGGTTGCATTAACAGTAAAATCTGCATTACCATATTTTTTTAATGGCAAGGCGTTGAAAGTTATTGTTTGTACCTGTTTGGGCTGAACGGTCAATACTGCATCTTCAAAACTGATATCATAGTTAGCAGCAGTGGCGCCACTCACTGTGATAGGATAAGTTCCTACCGGTGAAGCAGCGGTGGCTGTAGTTGCTATTTGTACAGGCGTAAGCAGTACTGCAGGTGTTTCATTATAAACAAACCCTGTATAAGTAACTGTAAACGTTGGCAAAGGTTCTGCTTCTGGTTTAACCTGGTTATCCGCTTTGATCAACAGAGCTGCTTTTTGAACCGTAAGCGTATGGGATATGCTTGCAGCGGGATATAAACCATCACTGGCCTGTGAAGCAGTGATGGTTGTTGTGCCGGTTCCCGTGATATGAATATTGCCATTTACAATAGTTGCGACTGCTGCATCACTGCTGCTATATTCAATTGACTGGGTAGTGTTCAGGCTATTGGCGCCACCATTGAAATCTGCATCTCCATAGATCTTCACCGGTAGCTCATTAAACACGAATGGCTCTGCCTGTGGAATTGATCCAACACCAAACACTCCAAAGCTGCTCACTGTAGCAGAAGCAGCATTGCCTGTGTTATCGCCTGTGCTGAGCGGGTTGCTCCAAACAGTACCATCATTGGTGATAACGCCGATATCCGAATCGGGCAAAGTATTGAATGTAGAACCCTCAAGTGGCCCACTCCATTGCAATTGCAGATCAGCATCGCCACTGCCACTAAAGCGGTTGATCTGCCAGGCTGCATTTACCAGTTTTTGTTTTTCAAAAGCACTCAACGCCGTTCCGTTTATTAATCCATTGCTGGTAATTCCTTCAATCGCAGCTACAGTGAATGCACTGGCGGCTGTTGGAGTGATGGTCACCGGAAGATAGTAGCCGGCGCTGCCTACAGGGATCGTTGTAGCGGAAGAAAGGTCATCATATTGCACCAGCGCTTGTTTTCCGCTGGAAGCATCACCGGCTGTAACAATATAGTTTCCCCCATTAAACGTTCCATTGATTGCTGCACCCGTCCTGATACGAAGAGTATCATCAGGCCGTAAACTCAGTTTATTATTAAGATCAAGATGGCCGAAAATATCAACGCCACGGTTCACCGTCACAGGTGCATTGATCACCACAGATCCTGCACGGATATTTCCATCTTCCTGAGTGGTGGATAATCCGAATGGCTGGCTGGTGGCCGCATTGATAATATAATTTGTTCCGGCTTTGTATATTTTGGTACCGGTCAATGCTACAGAACCATTCGCTTCTTCAAATCCCGAAGCACTTGCCGTGGCAAGCGTGGCAGTATCATTGAAAAAACTGAGCGCTACATTTGCCCCACTGGTTGTAACAGGGTTTGACAAAGTGATCAATGCATTTCCGGAAGAAAAAGAAATAACAGAAGTATTGTCCGGTATACCTGCTCCTGTCACCGATAAACCGGCTACGCCTGCCACACCGGTTGCATTGGTTATCTGGAATGAACCTGCAGTAAGCGTTCCGGTAAGTGATGCTGCAGTCTCTCCCACGCGCGTAGTGAAGCTGGCACCGCCTGTCAGTTTGTTTCCTGCAAAATCCAATTTTCCATAAACATTCACTGCAGTAGTAACATTGATATTTTTTCCAAGCGTAACGGCGGCGTTATCCGCTATCAGCAAAGAAGGAACGGAAATAGTTCCACTGCCAGATACATTTTGCGGAGTGCTTCCTCCCAATACCAGCGTATTGGTACTATTGGCAGGAAAACCAAGATTGCCATCCACTGCCAGGTTGCCCAGTACAGCAGTATGACCACTACTATGTGTAGTAAAGCTGCAACCAGCTTCAATAGTGAAATCACCGATCCTGAAAACAGGGCCATCCGCCGTCAGTGTCGCATTATTTTCTATAAAAAGATTACCGAATGATTTACTGTTGGTAAATGATCCTGTGCCATTGGAAGCACGTATATGGTAATTGCTGCCGGCTTTAAAGTCAATGGCAGAGAAAGTGGAATTATTCCCCATTGGACTGTTGCCACCGGTATAATATAAATGTGCTCCTGATTCAAACACAACTCCATAAGATACGGCAGCAGGTGTGGTTGAAGTTGTACCAAACGGATAATTGGTAGTGGCAGTAGTGACGCTGGCTCCGCTCGCGAATACCAAAGCCCCTGCCACCTGCGAGATCATGCGGTGAGCACTGTTTGCCAGGACCACAGTACCGCTGATACGCCCAGTTGCAGAAGTTGCAAGTGCCAGCACTACAGTGCCATCAGCGGCAGGCATGGTAATACTAAGATTTGAACCAGCTTCCACCAGCAGGTCATCACCTGCTGGTCCGCCATTAACAGTCATGGTGCCAGTGCCTCCGCCACCGGCAGGGCGCTGCAATACCAGTTTTGCATTATTGATGAGCTTAAGTTGCGCAAACGAAGTGGATGTAACATTCACCGTAACAGTTCCTGTAGCCGGCGTGCTTCCGCCGATATTGGAACCATCAATAATTAAAATATCTGCAGGATCTGCAGCAGCCCGCACAGTACCTGAACCATCCAGTGAAGTATTCCAGCTTGAGTTATTGGTGAAACTGGTTACAGCCGTGCCGCCAACCCAATAATAGGTGGTTTGGCCGCAGGCAACCCCAGCGGTTAAAAGAAATAGTATCAGTAGATTTTTTTTCATATAGCAGCTTATTAAAATGGTGGCAATCGGGTCGTTTATATTATTGCATGACGTTCTTTTTAGATGAAATAAAAATGATACATACCCAGGCAAGCGGGACCAGCAATGCTCCCAGTAAAAAGAAAGATGTGTAACTGGTTTTGGTCAGCACCGGCACCAGCAACGTGATAATGATCGTACCGATCACAGCAGCCGTTCCTCCCATTCCTGCTACTGTTCCCACATTCTTTCCATGGAAATAATCAGAAGGAAGGGTTTGCAGGTTATTGATCAGGAACTGAAAACCGAATAAAGTAGCGCTGATCAATGCGATCGCAATATTTGCATTGTCTTTCAGATGATCCAGATAAATGGCAATAGCGGCGAGTGCCAGCAACATAATCACACAACCAATGGTAATGGCGCTCTTTCTTGCTTTAGCAGCAGGTGTTCCTTTGCGTACTAATGCTGATGAGTAAAAACCACCAAGCAGGCCACCGATCGCAGCAAACACATAAGGCACCCAGGCAAAAGCACCGATCTGTTTCAGATCAAATGCAAATTGTTCTTTCAGGAAAGTTGGCAGCCAGGTTACGAACATCCACCATACAGGATCAATAAAAAACCGTGAGCTGATAACACCCCAGGTGTTTTTGAATTTGAGCAGTTCTTTCCAGGAATATATTTTTTCATCAATAATGCGGCCTGTCGCCTTTCCTTCTTTTATATGGTCCTGCTCCTCTTTGGTGATCCAGGGATGCTTATCAGGAGTAGATTTATTAATGATCAGCCAGGGAATGATCCACAATATCCCCAGTACAGCAATGCTGGCAAAAGTTGCCCTCCATCCAAATGCCAGTGAGATGGCAACAATCACCGGCGCGGCAACAACTGAACCCGCTGATGCGGATGCACCGAATATGCCTTGCGCAATCGCTCTCTCTTTTGCAGGAAACCATTCAGCATTGCTTTTGGTGGCGCCGGGCCAGTTGCCGGCTTCACTAAAGCCAAGCATTGCCCGGAAAATATTGAAAGATGTAAGCGATCTTGCCAGCGCATGCAATGCAATGGAAACGCTCCACCCCGCAATGGACACTACCATTCCCATTCTTGTGCCGATGGCATCCATCATCTTTCCTGTTACGGTTTGCCCGATTGCATAAGCGATCATAAAGAAAGTAGTGATAATGGCCAATGCATTCTTGCTGTCTGCATCGGCTATACCGAACTCTTTATAGATATAAGGCCAAAGAATATTGATAGCACTGCGGTCAATATAATTGATGACTGTAGCTAAGCCGATCAACCCAATGATCCACCAGCGCAATCCTTTTATTTTTATTATTCCCGGCATTGATTTTATTATTCCCCTTATTTTATAAAGTCTTCCCGCATGGGACTGAATACATCAACTAACACACCCGCTTCAAGGCAAACGCAGCCATGTACTACATTTGGTGGTATGTAATAGGCATCTCCCGCACTCAGTTTTCGCTTTTGCCCACCTATCTCTACTTCAAACACGCCGCTTTCCACTTGCGTGATCTGTGAATGGTAATGATGATGAAGCACGCCAATACCATCTTTCTGAAACTCTACTCTTACCAGCATCAGTTTATCATCCCACGACATGATCTTTCTTCTTACCCCTTCTCCTACGTTTTCCCAGGGTATATCTTTATTCGATATAAATATTTTCATAGCATCGGCCGTTGACATACTCATTAGTTTAGTGAATAAATAATTAAGGCGGGTTCAATCCCGTTTATAATTGTTTCCCTTCATACCATACGGCATAAGGTCCTGTCCATTCCAGCTTTTTCCCTTCGCCTTCGGTGATATGTTTTGTTTTTACGGTGAAATCTTTATTGCATTGTGCGATCAACAATTCTTTACCGCCCAGCTTCACCTGCACAACAGTGAAATCCTGGTTTTGCTGTAGTAATTTTATTTGCTGAACAGAAGGATAGGATTGGGAGGATATCTCCACAATCGGGTCCATTTTTCCGTGTATTTCCACAACATTGATAAAACCCTGGTCCTTTCCTTTTTTACGGATGATAAAAGCAGGCTCACGGCGAAGATTGAAGTTGGGATCATTGGCTCCTGTGCGGGTAAACAACAGGGTGGCTGAATCCTGTATCAATGTTGAAATGGAATAATAGGTGCGTCCATTGAGGAAAGTAAACTGTGCCAGCGTATCCGCCACCTTCGCCTCTGCTTCTTTCCATAAATACTGGTAACCGTTCTTATTACCCAGTGCGGCCATCTTATTGAGATTCGCCTGGTATTTAAACGTTGTATTGATCACCTGGCCTTTGTATTGAAAGGGGAGATCATATTGATGCACAGCGTCTGAATAAGTATTGAAAATATCTGCTACCAGTTTTTTTCCGCCGGGTAACTGCAACAGGTATACTGTTCTTTGTAAACGTGTGCCTTTATATGCATCATCGGTACCCGCCGATACAACCTGCACTGCGTTCCGGCTGATATCGCTGAACAGTTTATTGGCATGATGCTGCTCTGCTTCTTTTTCTTTTCCTTCAAAATGACTTGCCTCGTCCACCACTACCGTATTATGCGCAATGGTTTGTGAAGCATACTTATCATTCTCCGGAAGATAACGGCCGCCATATTTCTGCTCTACTCCAATAAAACGGACAGAACCATAATCTGTCAGCACTTCATTGCCTTTATCAAACAGGTTGATGTTGAGTTTGTCAAAATGCCCATGGGAAAGACCATGAGCAGTGTATTTATAAATAAGCGTGGTCAGGTCTTCATCCTTACCTGTGCGTAATAAACTAATGCCACCTTCATCCCCTTTCACACCATCCACAAATTCCATGGATTTGTAAGGATAAAATGTCGGCACATCTTTGGTAGATGCAAGAGAAGCAGCGATAGAAGCACCACCTTTATTCAATAATACCTGCCCCTGTTTTTTAGCAACTGTCAGCAAGCCCCTGTCTGCTCCATATTCTGCCCAGGCAATATCAATGGCAGTAACCAATTCATTGGTAGTAAAATCCTTTTCCTTGATCGCATCATTTAATGGGAAAAAGCTGCCATCGAGATTGGTTTGCTGCAGCCCTGCCAGTAAAGCTTTTTGCAGGATCCGGTTGCGGTGTTCAAATATTTTCAGCTCCGGTCTTGCATGTTGCAATGCATTGGCAAAAAGATAATAAGGCAGTATGGCATAACGCACGTAGTAAGGCCCTTCGGTATAATAACCATCGGGGGCAAACAAACCATTTAGTTGAGCGATGAAGCCACTCTTTCCATCCCTGGCTGTTCCATACAACGCCATATCAACATAATCCTTATTGCCAGTGGCTATACCAACAATGCCAACGCCGGCGCAAGCCCATACTCCATGGTTATGTACGAGATTAAACCAATTGGAAAGATCTTTGGTAACAAAATCAACTTCCGGTTTAAACGCTCCATCTTCAATGATCTTCCTGTCTGCTGCTGAAATACCATTATATACAAGATCATAAGCCATGCCGGTATACACCAGCCAGTTGGCATCATTCAATGCCTGCCAGAAAATACGGCCAGGCGAACTACTGGTTGCTTCCGGGTGATTTTTCAATCCCGGATTCAGCTTTGCATATTTCAGCAGCATATTTTTTACCAGGGTTGCATACTTCAGATCACCGGTAAGGTTGTACAGTATGCCGCTGTTGAACATCAGTATATAATTGTTCTTGTGTTTGTCATGCGTGTAACCACCTGCCGGATCTTTGGGAAAAGGAACGTCCACGTCCTTATTGACCCATTCATCCACTTGTTTTTTTATCGCGGCATATGATTGCTTCAATAAAGGATAATTGGGCAGGTCCTTTTTTACAGTTGCCGCTTCAGATTTTGTAAAAAAAGTAAGCGGGTGTTGGGCCCGCAGATTTGCAGTTGTTAGCAGTAAACAAACTATGATCAGCCATCGCATCATTTAATCAGGTTGTCGGTCTTATTTAATCGATCAGTTATTGGTATGTTCAGTGTGCAATCGTATAAGCTTATGCGAAATAGCTTCCACCATTGATCTCCACGCTTTCTCCATTGATAAAAGAAGATGCATCGCTGGAAAGATAAAGCACGAGGTCTGCTACTTCTGCAGCCTGGCCTTCCCTGCGGAGAGGAGTAGCGTTGGCTACATTCGCTCTTATTTCAGGTTTGGTGAATGTGTCATGAAAAGCTGTACTGATCATTCCGGGTGATACACAGTTTACACGAATGCCTTTGGGTCCGAGTTCTTTTGCCAGTCCGCGTGTGAGCGTAAGCACACCGCCTTTAGCTGTAGCATAAGCGATAGCCCCGCCACCACCGCCATCCCTGGCAGCTTGCGAAGCAAAGTTGACGATAGCTCCGCCTACACCCATATAAGGCACCACGGCACGTGTGGCCAGGTAAGCAGACTTAAGATTTACATCCATTACTGCATCCCAGAATTCTTCATCCAGGTCGGCCAGCACTTTACGACCCAGGATACCACCGGCAACATTCACTAATATATGTATGGCATTCCCATACTCCGCAATGCAGGCATCCACAAGTTGTTTTACTTCTGCAGATTTTGTCATGTCTGCTTTCACAGCAATAGCAGTGCCACCGGCCTGTTTGATCTGCTGAACAGTTTCATCTGCCAGTTGCTTATTGCTATTATAGTTAACACACACTTTAACGCCGGCAGCGGCCAGCTTTACTGATACCTGGCGGCCAATATCCCTGGCACCGCCGGTTACGATAGCGACTTTTCCTTGTAATGAGCTCATAGTAAAAATTGATCTGAATGAAAATTAGTTACCGGTAAAATGATAAGGAGAAGAATGCTAATGGGATTTAATAAAACGGCAACATGAACGTCAGATTACAGCCGTTGGATTCCATATAGCAAACTTCCGGTTGTAATATTAAGCCGAATTGGAGGAGGCGGATCAGGGTATTGGCTTTGAAAATATTAAAAAATAGGCCGTTTTACTGAATAAAACGGAATACAAACCGGTATTCCCGGCTTTTTTTACATTTTTTAAATCCCGGTATCGTTCCCGGCAACGCTACCGGGATTTCCGTAATGAAGTTTCTCTTAGTTTTACTTTTCATACTGCCATATGGATAAACCCGCAACAATTAAAGATATTGCCAGGACCCTTAACCTGTCCACGTCCACTGTATCAAGGGCCATGCGCAATGCGCCTGATGTTAACATCGAGACAAAAAAAGCCGTAATGGCTTTGTCGGAAGAACTCAATTACCAGCCCAATAAACTTGCCCTCAGCCTCAAACAAAAGCAAACACATAATATCGGTGTGATCGTTCCCAACCTGGATTATGTGTTGGCCACCATGGTAAAAGGTATCGATGAAGTGGCTCTTGAAGCCGGCTATACTGTAATGGTTTGCCAAAGCAATGAATCATTCGGAAGAGAGATCGTGAATACGCGCCGCCTCCTCGATAGCCTCGTGGATGGTTTTATCATTTCCGTTTCCAGCGAAACAAAAGTATTTGACCATTTCAAAAAAATACAGGAAAAGAAAATGCCAATGGTGGTGTTTGACCGCGTTACTCCCTTCCTGAAAGCACCTGGCGTGCGACTGGATAATGCGGATGGAGGCTTCCAGGCAACCGAACATCTTATAGAGCAGGGATACAAACGCATCGCGATACTGGCCGGGCCAAAAAACCTCGGCATCAGCAATCACCGGCTGGATGGCTATCTCGCTGCGTTGAAGAAATACAAAATGAAACCCGATCCCGATCTGATCATCCACTGCGATTTCAACCAGCAATATGCATATCTCGCTACACAGGAATTGCTGAACATGAAAAAAAGACCTGATGCTATTTTCACCATCAGCGACAGGATGGCCATTGGCGCCATGCTGGCCATTAAAGAAAAAGGATTGAAGATGCCGCATGATATAGGACTGGTGGGATTTAATAATGAACCCGTGGTCAGTCTTGTTAGTCCCGGCATTTCCAGTGTGGACCAGCCAGCATTCGAACTCGGTAAAGTGGCAGCCAAACTGTTTATTGAAACCATGCACCATGATGGTGATATGAGTGAGGTGGAAGAGGTGCTGAAACCAAAACTGCAAATCCGGGAATCATCTCTGCGGATCATTCCAAAAAATACCCGTTCAAAATAAAATTTATGATACGATTGCTGCTTCTCTCCAGCTTTTCATTGCTGAGCCTGTGCATGTTTGCAGGCACTATTAAAGTTAAAAACATTGAAGAATTGAACCAGGCTGATAAAAAAGCAAAGCCCGGTGATGTCATCATGCTTAGTGATGGCGAATGGAATAATGTAGAGATCAAACTCACCTGCAAAGG
>CBHEUU010000099.1:0-10490 GCA_965990355.1 uncultured Chitinophagaceae bacterium | reverse complement strand
GGGTACAACGTTTACACCCAGGGCCTGAAAGACACGCATTCTATTATCAGCGATTATAGGATCAACGGGTATCCAGCCTTATGCATACTTGATAAAAATGGTAATTTCTTCAATGCTTCTCCGCCTGTAGGCAATATGCCCGCCTTGCTTAGTCAGATCGAAAAAGCATTGAAAACAGATAAGTAGGCTCCCTCTCATTCACTTGAGTTAATAAGTAATTTGAGGCTTGCCCCTGATTAGCTATTTTTGCAGACAATTTCCGGTTGTGCCTCCTTTTTTGATTACCCCGGAGAAAAATGTAAAAATGAGCAATCCGAAACGATACCTGATCACATCCGCCCTGCCCTATGCCAATGGATTGAAACACGTAGGGCACCTGGCCGGCGCTTATATACCTGCTGATATTTATGTCCGTTACCTGCGCGCGCAGCAAAGGGATGTAGTGTTTGTGTGCGGCAGTGATGAACATGGCACTGCTATTCCAATCCAGGCTATGAAAGAAGGCACCACACCGCAAGCGATCATCGATAAATATCATGAAGCAATGAAACAGGATTTTGAAGACCTGTCCATTTCCTTTGATATCTATCACCGCACCAGCTCACCATTGCATCATGAAACAGCACAGGAGTTCTTTACTTACCTGAATGACCGCGGTGAACTGGAAACAAAAGAGAGCGAGCAATATTATGATGAAGAAGCTAAAACATTTTTAGCCGACCGTTATATAAAAGGCACCTGCCCCAATTGCGGGTATGAAAATGCTTATGGCGATCAGTGTGAACGCTGCGGCACTTCCCTCAGCCCCGATGAACTGATCAATCCTGTAAGCACTTTGAGCGGCAGCAAACCGGTTAAGAAAAAAACCACGCACTGGTACCTTCCACTTGGCAAGCATGAAGATTTTTTACGTCAATGGATACTGGAAGATCATAAGAATGACTGGAGGCCAACCGTAGTAGGTCAATGCAAAAGCTGGATTGAAGGCGGTCTGCAGCCCAGGGCTGTAACCCGTGATCTTGACTGGGGAGTGAAAGTGCCCCTGGCAAGTGCAGAAGGAAAAGTGTTGTATGTATGGTTTGATGCTCCGATCGGTTATATCAGCGCCACCAAGCAATGGGCACTGGACCATAATAAAGACTGGAAGCCTTACTGGCAGGATAAGGACACCAAGCTTGTGCATTTTATCGGTAAAGACAATATCGTGTTCCATTGCATCATCTTCCCCGTGATGCTGCAACTGCATGGCGATATATTACCGGCGAATGTACCTGCCAATGAGTTCCTGAACCTGGAAGGCGATAAGATGAGCACCAGCCGTAACTGGAAACTGGAAATGCGTGATTATATCAATGATTTTGTGAAAAAGGAAAATGGTGGCGGACAGATGGTGGATGCATTGCGTTACTATTTAACACAGATAGCACCGGAAACCAAGGACAGTGAATTTACCTGGAAAGGTTTTCAGCAGGCTTATAAAAGCGAGCTTACTGATATCTTCGGCAATTTTGAGAACCGCACATTCGTACTGATGCATAAACTATGCAATGGTAAAGTGCCTCCTTTCCATAATGAATTGATTGATGAAGAAGATAAACAAATCATCACAGCTATCGCCAACAGTAAAGACACTGTTACTTCATTGCTGGAAGAGTACCGTTTTCGTGAAGCACTGTATGAAGTGATCGACCTGGCGCGCAAAGGCAACCAGTACATGCAGAAAAAACAACCCTGGATCCTTGCAAAAGACCTGGCTGAGAAACCTGAATTGCAAAAACAAATTGATAACTGCTTACATATCTGTTTGCAATTAACGGCCAACCTGGCTGTGCTGATCAATCCATTTTTGCCTAATACAGCCAAGTCAATGCTGCATAAAATGAAAGTGGTTGACAAAATGCTGGAGTGGAAAAATGCAGGCAGCATGAAATTGCTCAGTGTGGGATACAGCCTGAGAGAACCTCAATTACTATTCAGGAAGATCGAGGATAGCGAGATCACCGCACAGGTAGAAAAATTAAAAGCAGGATTAATAAAACCCGTTGAAACGACCGTGAGCGAACAACCAAAAGAAATACCCGCAGCCAAAGCAGAAATACAATACGATGATTTTGCCAAACTTGATCTTAAAGTAGGCACTATCACTGCAGCAGAAAAAGTACCAAAAGCCGACAAACTGCTTAAGCTGGAAGTGGACCTGGGTTTTGAAAAAAGAACTATTGTGTCTGGCATAGCATTGCATTTTGAACCCGCTGCTATTATTGGAAAACAGGTGGTAGTGGTAGCCAATCTGGCTCCCCGGAAGATGAGGGGTATTGAAAGCAATGGAATGATACTGATGGCAGAAGATAATGGGAAACTGAAGTTTGTGAACCCTGATGAGGATACTGCTAATGGGTCGGGGGTGAGTTAGTTTTTCGGCTGTGAGTTAATTCTGTCGTAAAAGAAAAGGGCCGGACAATAATTCGAGACGGTAAGAGTTTTGCCTTGCATAAACCTGAACTGGGCATTTATGGCTTCCATCGAAACAATAAAACAATACATCCAGCACTTGTGTGCCGATATCGGCGTAAACGCAGATGATATCTACAACGAACAAACAGGTGCCTGGTATTTTGTGCAGGGCAGTTCCACCATTGAAGTATTTCTGACTGCACAAAAAAATCCACAACAGGAACAACAGATCTTTATCCGGTGCATGTCGCCACTTTGTGCCATACCCAGGGATATACCCAAACAATTCATGCTCTACAAAACCGCATTGGCCATAAATGCCACTTATCTTGGTTATAAACTCTCCGCTGATGAATCAAGAGGTATCCTCTGTGCAGTAACTGAAAGAAATATTGAAGGAATGGATTATGCTGAAATGATCACTCTTATCAGCGAGCTGGGATTCTGGGCAAGCAAGCTGGATTTGTTCCTGAAAAAAGAAATGCTGGCCTCTTAATCCTTCGAAAACCGCACTTTATCAATCATTAACATACTGTTGTCACTTCATTGCTTGCTTAATGCATTGAATTTGATTAAATTCATTGCAAAATGTCCGCCTCTTGACGGCACTAGGTATATCCCGAAGACTTCTCAAAATAATCGCCATTGTTACCGGCTCTGTGGTGGGTATACTGCTGGGGTTTCATTTCTGGTTTGTAAGTCATGCTGAAGATCTTCTTGCAGAACTGGTAAACCAGCAATCCAATGGAAAGCTGAAGCTCCAAGTAGAAAAGTTCAGCTTCAACTGGCTCAAAAAAAAGATGGAACTCAGGAATGCTGTTTTTTAAACTACTGATTCTACTGCCCCTAATAATTATCGTATTGAAGTGGAACGTTTACAATTACGCCTGAAAAAACTTTACCCGCTGGTCGCTGAAAAGAAATTTCTGATTGATTCGCTGAGGTTGGTAAATCCGGTGATCACAGTAACCAGCCTGCGGGTTCCCAAAAATAAAGAAGATAATAGCGAAACCCTTTCCATTCCGCAGGAAATGGGAAGAGTGTATAATTCCATACGCGATGCATTGAAAGTATTGCAGGTAGACAGGTTTCAGATTGACAACGGAAAGTTTTCCATGGTCAATAAAGCAGATCCTGCCGTGGATGAACAACCTGTCACCATCTCCAATATTTATTTCCAGCTGGACAATCTTCGCGTGGACAGTGCGCAGGGGCAGAACCGCAACAAAATACTTTTCAGTGACAATCTCGCCTTTCAAACTACCAAACAGGATATCTTTTTTCCGGATGGCCGGCACCGGCTTAGTTTCAGCAATTTCCGCATCAACCTGCAACACAGGCTGGCAGAGTTTGACAGCTGCACCATCACAGCAGGCAAGGGTGACAGCAGCAATAGCTCCTTCACCGTATTTTTTGACAAACTGAAAATGACCAATATTGACTTTGATACTTTGTACCATAGCGAAGTGATCAAAGCAGATTCAGTGTATTGCATCAATCCACGTTTTGCACTGAACGTTAACCTGAAAGATGATGAGCCAACGGTAAAAACACCAAGGCTGGATGAACTGGTGCAGCAATTAACCGGCGACCTGCAATTAAAATTTGTAATAGTTGAAAACGGTTCTTTTGATATCAATACCGTGCGGCAAGGCCATCCCAGCTCCTTTGTTTCCAGGAACAATAATTTTGAAATGCAGGGGCTGCGGATCAAAAAAGATGCGCCCAGGCCATTGACAGTAGAACGTTTCGCTATGGCCATCCGCAATTATGAAAATTTTGTGCGCGACAGTGCTTTCTCTATACAGTTTGACAGTATCCTTTTAAGAAATAACCGTATCAGCCTGGGCAATTTTGCTTATAAAGAATATAAAAATGGAAAAGCCGTAAACCATGTGACAATGCCGCAGTTTGAATTATATGGCTTATCGTGGGACGACCTGGTATTTGACAGGCGGTTGAAAGCAGAAGAAGTGGTGCTGTATAAACCTGTGATCAATTATGACCTGAGCCAGGGCAGGAATGACAAACCGGGAGATGTTTTTAAAGCATTGCAGGATGTCAATAAACTATTGCAATTGCATAACCTGAATATCATCAACGGACAGGTGAACCTGAACTTCAGGAATAATGCAAAACTGCAACTCGATAATGTAACAAGTTTTGTAACAGCGCAGCAGTTGATGAAATCCCGCGATCTTACCGGCATACAGCGTTCTGTGAACATGCTGACATTCCAGAAAGGTACTCTTACTATGAATGGATTGAGTGCAGAGCTGACAGGTATGGCATTGAACAGCTCAGGCAATCAATTGCAGGCATCAGCTATCATGATTAAAAAGAAAGACAGGCTGGCGATACATGCAAAGAATATTTCCATTCTTTCCATGCTGGTGGATGAAAAACAAAAACAGTTATTGCTTGGTGGAGTACATTGGGATGGAGCCACGCTGGATATTTCCACAGGCACACCATCTGCTGGGGAACAGGCAGGGGATCTCGTTATCAAAAATATCAGGGGATTGAAAACAGCGATCACTGTACACTCAGCTCAGAATGATATTTCACTTTATCTTCAATCAGTTTCTGCAAAAGAATTTTCAACAGCAGGTAAAAAATGGCAAATGGATGGCTTTGCTGCAACAGGCCATGATTTAACACTGAAAAACAAACAATCCCTGCTCCAGGTTGACCGGTTTAGTATTACAGATAAACAACCTTCCCTACTGGAGAATATCCGGTATACACAGCATGGCGCTCATGATTCCGCCAGGATTCAAATCCCTTCTGTTAATATGACTGCTGATATCAATTCACTGATCAATGAAGATTTCCGTGTTCATTCACTTTTCGTAACCAAACCTTTGGTAAATGTGTACCTCGCAGGATCAACGGAAGATGAAACGGAGGACGAAGCCGGAAAATGGCCACAGATCAACGTTGATAAACTATATATACAGCAACCTGATATTCATATCCGCAAACAGACAGGAAATGAAACAGGCTGGCTGGAATGGAAAAGTGCTGACGATAATTTCCTGGAAATAGAACAATTATCAACCAATAATGATGAAGGACCCGGGTTCAAAGCCGGCCGCCTTTCTTTCTTAATGGACCGCTTTTCATTCAGGAATGAAAAAGGGAAAACATTCAATACACGTGAAGGTCAATTATCAGCCCAGCTGGAAAAACTGGCTTTTCATAAGAACGAAGCAGGTGCATGGGATTGGAAAGGGAAACTGGCACAACTATCTGCCAGGAATTTTGTGCTGGATAGTATTGATAAGAATGGAGGAAAGCTGGTTATTACTACGGCAAAGCTGAATGATCTTACTATCAGTTCCTCCCTGCTGCTCAACCTGTATGAGCTTGTAAAAAACAATACGAAGTTTACCTTAAAAGAAATTACCGGCAACTACCAGAACAATAATAACCGGTTTGAATGGTACAATATCAATTTTGATAAGAATACACATGATCTTTCAATAGATTCATTTTCTTACCGGCCAATGCAAAGCCAGGAGGAATTTGTAAAAGCACATCCTTACCAGATCGACTATGCCATTGTAAAAACCGGCGCGGTCGACATCCGTGGAGCGAACATAGAACGGTTTTTAAAAGATACAGTCCTTGACCTGCGGAGTATTACCGTTGATAATGGAAGGCTTGATGATTTCCGCGATAAACGGAGTCCAAGAGAGCCAGGCGTTGTACGTCCGCTTCCTGTAAATCATCTGAAGATATTCCCGGTAAAGTTATCAGTTGATTCATTGCTGCTTCGCAATGCCTGGGTAAGATATGGTGAGTATAATGAAAAGACAGCAGCTGCAGGCTGGATACACGTGAACCGTTTGAATGGCCTGATCACTTCCATACGGAATTATGGTGCCACTGTTACCGATAGTCTTTCCATGCAAGCCACTGCTTTCCTGGAAGATTCGGTGTTCACTGCTTTGCAATTAAAAGGATCGTACATCGATACATCGCAGGGCTTCCGGATGCATGTGCAAATGGGAAAGGCCGATCTCAGGGTATTGAATCCTGCGGTAGGCCCTCTGGCCGGTGCAAGCCTGAAATCAGGTTATCTTGATACAATGACCATGGAGGTTACCGGAAATGATCATATGGCTTACGGAGAAATGACGATGATTTACCACGATCTGAAAGTATTGCTGAGTGGAAAACTTAACCAGGAAAAAAGACCTTTCTTCGGGGGAGTTGTGAATTCACTGGTGAATACGATCCTGAAAAATAAGAATACAGATAAAAAAGGAACCGTGTTCTTTATCCGTTTGCGTGACCGTTCACCGCTAAACTATCTCGTAAAAATTACCTTAAGCGGTGTAGGAAGCAGTGTGGGATTGGGAAAGAACAGGCGGCAGCTAAACCGGTATATGCGACGCCGTAAATAATCAACTATTCATTTTCTATATAATTTAAAAACACCTAACTTCGGTATCGAAAATAGTTGTTTAGCTAACTAATTTTAAAAACGCTATATGAACCGGATCATTAAAAAAGTGGCTGTACTCGGAAGCGGGGTAATGGGATCAAGAATTGCCTGTCATTTTGCAGGCGTGGGCGTACAGGTATTATTGCTGGATATGGTGCCTAAAGAAGCAACAGAAAGCACCAAACCGGCTGAACGGAATAAACTGGTAAATGATGCATTGACAGCAGCAGTGAAAAGTAATCCATCACCGGTTTATCATAAAGATGTGATCAAAAAAATCGCTACCGGCAACTTTGATGATAATATAAAGGACATCGCTTCCTGCGATTGGATCATTGAAGTGGTAGTGGAAAGGCTTGATATAAAAAAACTGATCTACGATAAAGTGGAGCAATTCCGGAAACCGGGAACGCTTGTTACTTCCAACACATCCGGTATCCCCATCCATATGATGGCCGAAGGAAGAAGCGATGATTTCAAAAAGAATTTCTGCGGTTCTCACTTCTTCAATCCTCCGCGTTATCTGCGTTTGCTTGAGATCATTCCCACACCGTATACGGATCCTGAAGTGATCAGCTTCCTGATGCATTATGGTGATCTGATCCTGGGCAAAACGACCGTGCTCTGTAAAGACACTCCTGCTTTTATTGCCAACCGTATCGGCGTGTATGGCATCATGGCCATATTCGGATTGGTAGACAAACTTGGGTTGAACATTGATGAAGTGGATGCATTGACCGGCCCGCTGATCGGCCGGCCTAAATCCGCCACCTTCCGCACTGCGGATGTGGTGGGGATTGATACATTGGTAAAAGTGGCCAAAGGCGTGTATGATAATTGCCCGTCAGACGAAGCGCGTGGGTCATTCAATATTCCAGCCTGGTTAAATAAAATGGTTGAGAATAACTGGCTGGGAGATAAAACAGGACAGGGATTTTTCTCCAAACGCAAAGGGGAGAAAGGAGAAAAAGAAATTTATACACTCGATCTCAAAACCTTTGAATATAAACCACGGGCAAAAGCAAAATTTGCTTCGCTGGAAGCAGCTAAACCTGTTGATGATCTCAACCAGCGTTTGAAAATGCTGGTAAACAGCCCTGATAAAGCAGGTGAATTCTATCGTCATTTTCATTATGGCCTGTTTGCTTATATCTCCCACCGCATTCCTGAGATCAGCGATGAAGTGTATCGCGTGGATGATGCAATGATGGCTGGCTTTGGCTGGGAGATCGGCGCGTTTGAAAGCTGGGATGTACTGGGAGTGGAAAAAACCGTGAAAGCAATGAAGGAAGCCGGTTATCAGCCAGCAGCCTGGGTAGAAGAAATGCTGGCGGCAGGTAACAAATCATTTTTCAAAATTGAGAATGGCAGAAGGCTTAGCTATGATCCTTCTACCAAAACTTATAAGCCTGTTCCCGGTGGTGAATCATTCATCATCATGAGCAATTACCAGGATAAACTGGTTTGGAAAAACGGCAGTTGCAAGTTGTATGATTTGGGGGATGATGTATTGGGATTGCAATGGGCCACAAAAATGGGAAGCATAGGTGGTGATGTATTATCCGGTATTCAAACAGCTATTGATAAAGCAGAAAAAGGGGCCAAAGGTTTGGTGATTGCCAATGAAGGGGCTAATTTCTCTGCAGGTGCCAATGTAGGAATGATCTTTATGCTGGCGATTGAACAGGAATATGATGAACTGGACATGGCCATTCGTTTATTCCAGAATACGATGATGCGTGTCCGCTATTCGGCAGTTCCGGTAGTGGTAGCTCCGCATGGGCTGGCATTAGGAGGAGCATGTGAAATGAGCCTGCATGCTGATAAGGTTTGTCCGGCTGCAGAAACATATACAGGATTAGTGGAGTTGGGCGTTGGCCTGATACCAGGCGGCGGTGGCACCAAAGAATTTGTATTGCGTGCTTCCGATGAAATGCATGAAGATGAGCCTGAGACCATCACCCTGAAGAACCGTTTCCTGACTATTGCCACAGCCAAAGTAGCTACTTCTGCAGCAGAAGGATTCAGCATTGGTGTGTACCGCAAAGGCCTCGATGAAGTAGTGATGAATCAGGGAAGGCGTATTGCGGAAGCAAAGAAATCTGTGATTGAAATATTTGATAGTGGTTATACAATGCCGGTGCAACGCAAAGACGTGAAAGTGCTGGGCCGTTCTGCATTGGGCGCTTTATACGCAGGTATCAATGGTATGTGGCGGGCGAACTATGCAACAGACCATGATGTGGTGGTGGCAAAAAAACTGGCTTATGTAATGTGTGGTGGTGATTTGAGTGAACCCACACTGGTAACAGAACAGTATTTGCTCGATCTGGAAAGGGAAGCATTCCTTTCGCTTTGTGGTGAAAAGAAAACTCTGGAGCGGATACAGAGTGTATTGAAAAGCGGTAAACCGGTAAGGAACTAAAAAGAAAGCTATGGGTCATGCTGAGATCATCAATGATCAGCTCGTTCTTCATTCCCACATCATCACTTACGGTAATGCCGCTGACGTAGACATTACGGAGTATATCAGGAAAGAAATTGAAATGATGTGGAATGAACCAGAGGCCCTGGTGCGTATAAAAGATAAAGAGCTCCGTCTCATTTTTCAAATCACCAGCAACTTTCATCCAACCATCACACCGGAAGAAATATTCGAGAACACCGATCCCAGGAATAATTATTTCCGCATCGAAGAATTTGCCATGGGCAATATATCGTTTGTGGATGGCCTGGGTTGCAATACCGGTTATTTCAAACGTGATAATTTATACGATGGCTCTACCACAGCAGCACATGAATACGGGCATACGCTGGGGTTGGAGCATCCAGACAACCTGGATATCCGGGGAAGCGGTATGCCTGGCATTATGTATCCCCGTGGCACCATTGTAGATTCCGCTTATCAATACAACCCCGCTGCAAGAGCCGGTGATAATACCAATGGAGGCACGATGAGTCCCAGGTTCCGGCGCGTTAAGAAAGAAGATATCGCTTTATTGAAATTGCACCGTCAGAACTGGAAAAACGATCGTGCTATTATCGGGGAGTTCACCAGCATCTGGCACCCTGATCATGCAAGTCTTGCTTAAAAATATCCCGCCTAAAAACCGGGCATCCTGCTTAATCACCGCTATTAAATTTTCTGAAAACCTAAAGCAAAAACGGGGACTAATTATTTCCGGGGCTTCCTCAACTTCTGTACCTTCCCAACAATCCCTTTTAACCAACCTGAGACGCAGGTTTAAAAATTTTCTATGAACAAGAAATTACTTGTAGCAGCAATGCTGGCAACCAGTGTAACTGCATTTTCACAGCCGCGGCTACCCGATAATTATTATTGGCAAAAGCTGGACAACGGCCTCCAGGTAGTTGTGATCGAAAACCATAAAGTACCTCTTGCCACTATTGAAATCGCCGTTAAGAACGGTGCTTATACAGAAGGTCCGGAATACAGTGGTCTCTCCCATTTGTTTGAACACATGTTTTTCAAAGCAAACAAAGATTACCCTGACCAGGAAAAATTCATCAAGCGTACCGAAGAACTGGGTATGATCTGGAATTGTACAACAGGTGATGAAAG
>CBHEUU010000098.1:0-10507 GCA_965990355.1 uncultured Chitinophagaceae bacterium | reverse complement strand
AGTGTCTGACAGCCGCGCAGTGGAATACATTTTTGAAAAGCACCACGTGGCAGCGGATTTTAAAGAAGCCACCCGCCAGGCGGTCGAGGCAGGATTGAATGTGTGGACAAACTTTGATCCGCCTGATGCCTATATCAATAATATCCGTGAATTGGTGAGGGAAGGAAAACTTTCCATTAATACGGTTGATGCAAGAGTAAAGGATGTGTTGAGAGTGAAATTCCTGGTTGGTTTATTTGATCAACCTTATGTAGCGGATCCCAAACAATCGGATAAGATTGTACACACGGCAGCTGATGAAGCATTCTCACAGGAAATGAACCGTCAGTTATTGGTATTGCTGAAGAACAAGGATAATCTTTTGCCACTAAGCAAAAGCGGGTATAAGAATATCCTGGTAACGGGTCCTCTTGCTGATGCAACGAAATATACTATCAGCCGTTATGGACCTTCCAATAATCCTGTGACAACCGTTTACAAAGGCATCAAAGATCTGCTCGGCAACCAGGCAAATGTGGTGTATGAAAAAGGATGTGAGGTGACCAATGAGGGATGGCCGGAAACAGAGATCATTTATACACCGCTTAGCAAAGAAGAACAAAGTGGGATTGATAAAGCTGTAGCGGAAGCAAATAAATCAGATATCATCATCGCGGTAGTAGGTGAGGATGAAAAAACAGTAGGAGAGGGACTTTCGCGTACTTCACTTGATCTCCCCGGCAGGCAGGAACAATTGCTCCAGGCTTTGTATGCAACGGGTAAACCGGTTGTGCTGGTATTGGTGACTGGTCAGCCATTAACGATCAACTGGGCCAATAAATATGTGCCTGCTATTCTGCAGGCAGGTTTTCCTGGCCCTTCTGTTGGATCGGCAGTAGCGCAAGCGCTGTTTGGAGATTATAATCCTGGTGGCAAGCTCACCATGACCTATCCCAAAACGATTGGCCAGATAGAATTCAATTTTCCTTTCAAGCCCGGTTCTCATGCTGATCAACCTGCAAAAGGCCGGAATGGTGCGGGATATACGAGTGCGAATGGGTCGTTGTATCCTTTTGGTTATGGGCTTAGCTATACAAACTTTGCTTACAGCAACCTGGTTATAACTCCCGCCAGGCAAAACTCCCAGGGTAATATTGAAGTGTCTGTGGATGTGGCCAATACTGGCAGCCGTAAAGGAGATGAAGTGGTGCAATTGTATATTAAGGATAAGATCAGCAGTGTGATCACGTATGAAACGCAACTGAGGGGATTTGAAAGGATCGCGTTGCAGCCGGGGGAAAAGAAAACAGTCAAATTTGTGTTGCAGCCCGATGATCTGGCCATACTGGATAAAGACATGAACTGGACCGTGGAGCCAGGCGAGTTTGAAGTGAGGATCGGCAGTTCATCGGAAGATATCCGGGTGAAGCAAAGCTTCTTTATTAACTAAAAGGAGTACCGCAACGGATACGTTTTCGTAATAAGATCAACATTTTGACTTTTTAATTTTTACTTTTGAATTTATTAAGCAAGCAGTTATTAAACCAATACGATGACCTATAGAATGACGCAAACCATGCGTTGGTTTGGCCCCAATGATCCTGTTAGTTTAGCTGATATCCGCCAGGCCGGTTGCAGCGGTGTAGTAACAGCCCTTCACCATATTCCAAACGGCACTGTATGGGAAAATGCTGAAATCCAGAAAAGGGTGGATGAAATAAACAGGGCAGGGCTTGAATGGAAAGTGATCGAGAGCATTCCGGTTCATGAAAATATCAAAACACAGTCCGGGAATTTCCAGCAG
Source organism: uncultured Chitinophagaceae bacterium (assembly GCA_965990355.1). Classification (GTDB taxonomy): domain Bacteria; phylum Bacteroidota; class Bacteroidia; order Chitinophagales; family Chitinophagaceae; genus Terrimonas_A. Next base: position 8,724 of record CBHEUU010000098.1, on the reverse strand, counting down.
TATATTGAAAACTATAAACAGAGCATCCGCAATGTATCGTCTTTCGGCATTGAAGTGATCACCTATAATTTTATGCCGGTACTTGATTGGACAAGGACCGATCTTGCTTATACGGTAGAGGATGGAAGCAAGGCACTTCGTTTTGAAAAAGCGGCTTTCGTGGCATTTGATGCATATTTATTAAAAAGAAAAGAAGCATTAACAGAATACAGCGCAGAGCAGTTGGCCCTTGCCAGGCAGCGCCTCGATGAAATGAGTGAAGAAGAAAAGCAAACATTGATAAGAAATATCATTGCCGGTTTGCCAGGCAGTGAGGAAAGCTTCACCATTCAGCAGTTTGCCGGCGTGCTGGATACTTATAAAGGTATTAATGCATCAAGGCTTCGCAGCAACCTGATCTATTTCCTGCAGCAGATCGTTCCTGCAGCAGAAGAGTGCGGGGTAGTACTGGCGATCCATCCTGATGACCCTCCTTATCCTATACTTGGGCTCCCCCGTGTGGTGAGTACTGCCGACGATATAAAAGCACTTACCGAAGCTATACCCTCAACAGCCAATGGCCTTTGCTTCTGCACCGGTAGCTTTGGTGTAAGAGCCGATAATAACCTGCCGGCGATCGTGAAGCAATTTGCAGACCGTATCCACTTTGTGCACCTCCGCAGCACCCGCCGCAATGCAGCCGGTGATTTTTATGAAGATAACCACCTGGAAGGCGATGCAGGCATGTATGAGGTGGTGAAATCACTGGTGGAAATAATGCAGGCAAGAAAAACTTCCCTTCCCATGAGGCCTGATCATGGCCACCAGATGCTGGATGATCTTAAAAAGAAAACCAATCCGGGCTATTCTGCTATTGGAAGGTTAAGGGGGCTGGCCGAATTAAGAGGACTGGAAATGGGAATCGTGTACTCATTATTCCGTTAGTCAGGTCTTATTTACCTCCTCAGGCTTCAATCCTTTCTTTCCGCACTTCAGCTGCGAAAAAACACAATTCATAATACTTTCCCCGAAAAGGCAGGGGAGAAGGGGCTACTATTGCACTACGAAAGAGAACTCTTTTTAAACAAAATAAAGGATCTCATACAGTGTGTGTGGTAATACTGTATATCGGGGGGAATGTCTATTCCCCCTTTTCATTGTGTACACTTCTCCGGTAAACCAAATAAAAAGACCTGCCTTTTGAGCAGGTCCTTTTGCAACAAATAATAATCACCCGATTTATTTCCATCCACCGCCTAATGCCCGGTAGAGCTCTACCATAGCACTTAAACGGCTTCGCTGTATCACTGCAAGATTTAATTCTGCTTGCAATGCATTTCCCTGTGCTGTTATTACCTCAAGATAATTGGCCAGATCGCTTCTGAAAAGCAATTGTGCATTTGCCACTGCTTTTTTCAACGTATCAGTTTGCGAAGTGGCAATTACCTGTTGTTCTTTCAGTTTATCTGTTTGTACCAATGCATTCGCCACTTCTGTGCTTGCCTGCAATACGCTTTGCCTGAATTTGATAACGGCTTGTTCCCTTTCGAGTTTAGCCACTTCAAACTGTGTTTTTAATGCGCCTTTGCGGAACACTGGTTGTAAAATGGAACCGGCAGCCAACCCGAAAAGCGATCCCGGGATATTGAACCAGTTGCTGGCTTTGAAAGATTCCAAACCTCCACTGGCTGTAATGCTCAGCGAAGGATACATATCTGCCTGTGCGATGCCCACTCTTGTGTTGGCAATAACCAGTGCCAGTTCATCGGAGCGTACATCAGGACGGCGGCTCACCATACTCACCGGCAATCCTGTGCTGAGGTTGTCGCGCATAGTCAGTGCTGTGAGTGATGTTTGGCGGGCCAGTCTGCCCGGTAACTGGCCGGTCAGCAACTGTAGAGAGTTTTCCTGGAGAGCAATATCCTGTTCAAGTGAAGGGATCAGCAAAGCAGTTGCCTGTTTTTGCGATTCTGCCTGTTGCACTGCCAGCAATGTTACAGTACCTGCATCTTTCAGGAGCTGTGTTGCAATCAGGAAGCTATCGTTCAATGCAAGATTTTGCTTCGCGATCTGCAATTGCTTGTCGAGCATCAGCAGGTTGAAAAAGCCCTGTGCGATATCCGACACGAGTTGCGTTTGCACTGCTTTCAATGCTTCAGTGGTTTGCAGATACTGCGTTAATGCAATTTCCTTGCGGCCCCTGATCTTTCCCCAGATATCAGCTTCCCATGAAAGGCTTACTGCAGCATTGTAGTTTTCCACATGGTTCTTTTGCAGGAAACTTTGTGTGCTTAAACCATTCAGGCTATTATCTGAAGGCCTGCTATACTGACCGGTTACCTGCAGGTTCACATCAGGAAGCTGTAACAGCTTGGCCTGTTTGGCCTGCCTTTGAGCAATCTCCAGTCTTTTCACCGCCATCAGAAGATCCTGGTTATACTGAATGCCTTTGCTGATCAGTCCTTTCAGTGTTGTATCAGAAAAGAAATCAGCCCAGGGTATATCAGCAATGCTGCTGGTGTCTGCAAAACTGGTAGTAGTATCAGCAAACTGGGCGGGCAACACCAATTCCGGTCGCTGGTAATTTTTTCCTACCCTGCAACTTAATAGCAGGATGGATATTACTGCTAACGTATATGAATGCTTAATAAATGTTTTCATTTTTCTTAGTTTATCTTATCTATATACTTAATCTGCCAGGGCAATTCCCTTTTGAACATCATCCGCCTTTCTACCGGGCAAGAGCCTCCGGAAAAACGAAAGAATGTAATTAAGAAAGGTTGTGATTGTTTTCATCTACGTTGATTTAAAGTTCTTCTATTAAACAATAATGTTCTTCTGTTATGTCAATGCCGGATTTACAACGGTTACGGGTTTCGTCTTATTAACTTTTTCATGAAGCGCCTGGAAAATGATGAACAATACCGGGATAATGAACAGTCCCAATACCACACCTGTAAGCATTCCTCCCAACGCACCTGTACCAATGGAGCGGTTTCCTAATGCTGAACCACCACTTGCCCATGTCAGCGGCAACAGACCTACGATGAATGCAAAGGACGTCATCAGGATAGGACGGAGCCTCAACTTGGCTGCTTCAATAGCAGAAGCCGAGAGTGATTTGCCTGCCCTTCGCCGTTGCACCGCATATTCAATGATCAGGATCGCATTCTTCGCCAACAGACCTACCAGCATGATCAAACCTACCTGCACATAAATATTGTTGTCAATACCCATGAGGTTGATAAAGGCAAACACGCCGAATATACCTGTAGGCACCGAAAGTATCACCGCCAGCGGAAGGATATAACTTTCATATTGCGCTGCCAGCAGGAAGTATACAAACACAAGGCTGAGCAGGAATATAACGCTGGTTTCTGTGCTGGCTCCTGTTTCTTCACGTGTCATGCCTGACCATTCATAAGCGAAACCTCTTGGCAAATAACTGGCTGCCACTTCCTGGATCGCCTTGATGGCATCACCGGAACTGTAACCAGGTTTGGGCATACCATTAATGGTTACGGCATTGAAGAGGTTGTTGCGCGTTACTGTTTCAGGGCCATACACGCGTTTCAATGAAACCACTGCACTGGCTGGCACCATTTCATTTTTATTATTCTTCACATACACATTGCCCAGTGAAGATTCTTCGGAACGGTAAGGGATATCTGCCTGTACGATCACACGGTAGAATTTACCAAACCGGTTGAAGTCGGAAGCAAAACTACTACCATAATACACCTGCAATGTTTGCATCAGCTCATTTACGGAAATACCTAATTGCTTGGCTTTTTCTTCATTCACATCAAGCATGTATTGCGGGTTGCCTGTGTTGAATGTGGTGAACGCATACGCTATCTCTTTTCTTTTCATCAGTTCACCAATAAAACCATAAGCTGTATTAGCCATTTTGTCCAAAGGACCACCGGTACGGTCCTGCATAATGAATTCAAAACCGCTGGTGTTACCAAAACCTTGCACAGTTGGAAAGACGAAGAGGAATACGCTTGCCTCTTTTACAGCAGCAAACTTTTCATTGATCTGTCCCATTACCCCTTCAATAGTTTTTACCGGCCCTCTTTTATCCTGTGGCTTCATGCGGATGAAACCTACACCATAAGCAGAGCTGTTTGCATTGGCAACGATATTAAGACCTGCCACAGCACCACGTCTTTCTACTGCCTCAACTGTTGTCAGGATGCTATCGAATTTATGCATCACCTTCTCAGTCCTGTCGAGTGAAGAACCAGGAGGCAGGTTCAATGAGTATATAATAAAGCCCTGATCTTCTGTTGGGATAAATCCTGTTGGAGTTTTCCTCATCAGGAAGATAGTAGCCAGAGATACTATAACCAGTCCACCGATGGCAACCCATTTACGGCGGAACAGGAATTGAAGGCTCTGACGGTATTTATTGGTCGTTGCATTAAAGCCTGCATTAAATGCTTTGAAGAAACGTTTACTAAATCCTGCTTTCTTCGCGGGAGCGCCCTCATGTCCTTCTTCTTCATGGTTACTCTTTAAGAACAAAGCTGAAAGAGCAGGGCTTAAGGTAAGCGCGTTCAATGCTGAGATCAGGATCGCGATAGCAAGGGTAAAGGCAAACTGTTTGTAGAACACGCCTGCAGGGCCTTGCATAAATCCAACCGGAACAAACACAGCCGTCATCACCAGCGTAATCGAAATGATAGCGCCGGAGATCTCGCTCATGGACTGTATGGTTGCCTGCCTGGCCGAAAGCCTGGTGCGCTCCATTTTGGAGTGAACCGCTTCCACTACCACAATCGCATCATCCACCACGATACCGATGGCTAACACAAGAGCGAACAGAGTAAGCAGGTTGATGGTAAATCCAAACAGCTGCATGAAGAAGAACGTTCCCAGGATCGCTACCGGCACAGCAATAGCTGGTATAAGGGTAGAGCGGAAATCCTGCAGGAATACAAACACAACAATGAACACGAGGATGAACGCTTCAACCAATGTATGCAATACCTGGCTGATAGAAGAGTCCAGGAACTCCTTTGCATTATACATGTTGAAGTATTCAACGCCTTTTGGAAATGAAAGGGATGCTTTCTTCAGCACATCGTCCACGGAAGTAAGGATATCATTCGCATTGGAACCTGCTGTCTGGAAGATAGCGATACCGATACCAGGATAACCTGAAATCTGCGTGTTAGCACTATAGGAGAAAGAACCGAATTCAACACGGGCCACATCTTTCAAGCGTACCACACCTCCATCAGGCGCAGTATTAAGAATGATATTCTCATATTCTTCATTGCGTGTAAGCTTTCCTTTATACTTCAATATATATTCAAAGGAAGCTGTACTGCTTTGACCAAAACGGCCTGGGGCTGCTTCTATATTTTGTTCCTGTATGGATTTTAATACATCCTGAACAGAAAGATTGTAAGCAGTAAGACGGTCAGGTTTCAGCCATACGCGCATGGAATAATCCTTGGCACCGAATACCTGGGCCTGGCCTACACCGGATACACGTTGTATTTCCGGGATAATATTGATCTTGGCATAGTTCTGCAGAAAAGTTTCATCATACGTGCTATCGGTACTATAGATCAATGGCACCATGATCATACTGTTCTGTTGCTTCTGCGTTGAAATACCAGCTTGCACAACCTCGGCTGGAATCTGACTGGTAGCTTTTGATACCCTGTTCTGTACGTTCACCGCAGCAAGGTCAGGGTTAGTGCCCAGCTTAAAGAAAACGTTGATAGCAAGGGTACCATCATTACTGGCAGTGGAAGTCATGTAGGTCATGTTTTCCACCCCGTTGATAGCTTCCTCTAATGGTGTGGCTACAGCTCTGGCTACCACTTCTGCGTTTGCACCGGGATAGGTGGCTGTTACCTGCACTGTAGGAGGAGCGATGTCGGGAAACAAAGTCACCGGCAGGGTGAACAGTGATAGAATGCCCAACAGTGCGAGCAGTATCGAGATGACGGTAGATAGAACCGGCCGTTCTATAAATCTTTTAAACATCAGTGAAATTTGACTATTGAGTTAATTGTGATACGTAGGGTAGGTATTTTAAGTTGTATTCTTACAAAGGCCTAACCTTAATGATGCTGTCCAGTGATATAGGTTGTGGTTGAATAACCGCACCATCCTGCAAGCGGTCAAAGCCTGCATACACTACTTTCTGTCCAGCTTTTAAACCATTTTCCACCAGGTAATAATTGCCTGACTTACCGGTTATCTGCAGCGGCACACTAAGCACTTTATTGCTGTCAGCTACGGTAAATACAAACACTTTGTCCTGCAATTCAAATGTAGACTCCTGTGGTATTGGCAGTGCTGCGCTCATTGCGTGCGGTATCCTGATCCTTCCGGTGTTGCCAGAGCGGAGAAGACCATCGGTGTTTTGAAACACAGCGCGGAAACTGATAGTACCACTGTTGTTGTTGAATTGACCTGATACGGTTTCTACTTTTCCTTTCAGCGGATAAATGCTTTCGTCAGCCATTACCAGTTCTACAGCAGGAAGTTGTTTGATCTTTTCTTCCACGGTTTTACCGGCAAACTGTTGAGTGAACGCGAGAAAGTCTTTTTCACTGAAAGAGAAATAAGCATAGATATCACGTACAGCAGATACAACGGTCAGTGCAGTAGGAGTGGAAACACCGACAAGGCTACCGGTGCGGAAAGGGATCCTTCCTACATATCCTTCAACAGGTGCATAGATGGTTGTATAACCGAGATTGATATTCGCGGTTTGTACCACTGCTTCAGCCTGTGCTACCTGTGCAGCAGCTGCATCATAAGCAGCTTTAGCTGTTTTCAGTTGCACATCTGATACCACATTGTTTTGTACAAGCGGGGTCAGTTTGGATACGTTGATCTCTGCATTGGCCAGGTTGGCTTTTGCATTAGCGAGGCTTGCGCGTGCTGTGTTCAGTTGTTCCTGGTAAGGGCGTGTATTGATCTGGAACAGAGCCTGTCCTTTCTTCACATAAGCGCCTTCGTCAACCAGTATTCTGTCCAGGTAACCGTCTACTTGCGGGCGGATCTCTATATCCTGGCTTCCTTCAACAGAAGCGGTGAATTCCTGGTAAGTGGTTGCAGGCGCCTGCTGCAAGGTAACTACCGGCAGGGCAGGTGGTGCTTGTTGCATACCTCCTGGAGCTCCGGCTGAAGAATTGCAGGCGTATAATACGGCTGCTACAATAAAGCCCCAGATAAAGAGAAATAGGGTCCGTGTCAATAGTGACGCGGGTTTACGGGTTTGGTTGTTGTCTGTTTGTTGCATAACACTGTTATTGGGGGAAGCGGGCTCACTTCCCAGTTACTAAATGATTAAATAAAAAAGGTAAGGACCTGCAATCGGGGTGGGACGTTTGCAGTTGGCTGGCAATCGGTTATAACGCTACTATCTTTCCTAACATCGTTAACTTTTTCGGCAAAAAAATATAATTATCCTTTCAGATTTTTAATAAAGCCGTCAATGGCATCATCGAGTACCAGCTTATTCAATTCATCCGCCACTTCGGTACTGTTGTTTGTCATTTTTATAGAGATCAATCCGTGCATCACCGACCAGAAAGTGTGGTATTTCAAGCAGGCATTGATCTGTTTATTATTATTATCTGCGAGGATCTCATTTATCGGTTCCATTACCAGCTCCCTGAAGGATGTATGTTCGGGGAGGCATTTTTCGGTTTCACAACAGGCGATACCTAATCCAAACATCAACTGGTAGTATTCTTTATTCTTAAAAGCAAAATTCCAGTAGGCATCTGCCATGGCCCTTAACTGGCCGCCGGCATCATCGGTAGTATTTTTGGCCTGCTGAAGTTTTTTCGCCAGCAGATTAAAACCCTGTTTACCGAATTCCAGTAATATTGCTTCTTTGTTGGCAAAGTGATCATAGATCACGGGTACACTGTATTCAATTGCGTCGGCAATTTTCCGTATTGACAGGGATTGCCAACCTTCCTCTCTTACTATTTGCCAGGCTGTTTCCAGTATACTGGATCTAACCTCATCCTTTTGACGTAAACGTCGTTCTACTATTCCCATATCTTCTGTGTTTTACCTAACACCGTTAGCAAAGTTAATGACGTTTTTGAATCAGGAACAAATCTTTTTTTGGTTACGGGGAGTTAAAATTTTCTTATCACTATGTAAGTGGTTGATTTTAATTGTTTAAGGAGGATATTTTAAAAACGCCCCCTTCCCGTCTTACCGGTAAGACAAATATTTACCGGTAAGGCGGGAAGACGGGAAGGGAGCTCTTTAATCAGTAAATCACTTTAGTATCTGATCCTTTAGCATTTTAATGAAGTTGTTGTGATTGTAAAACATCCCTAAATTGCTCTCCTTGGCACGTCCCAAACTATTTCTATGCATTTATTTTTTGATTTACCCAAATACCTGCTGGTTGTTTTACTAATTAGCTCAACTATGCAAGTATTTGGACAAAGCGAAATGACAGATTCTTCTGCTACCTGTATTTCCTCGTGGAAGAAAGGTGAAACCAAAACTTTTCTTATCCGCCATCTTAAGGAGAAATATGAAGCAGAAAAACTTACATCAAAAAACAACTTTTCTTATCTAGCTAATGTAGTTGTTCTTGACTCCCTGAGTTCCGGGTATACAATTCAATGGATATTCCACTTGCCTGAAGCAGCTAAAAAAAACAATCCATTAATTGGCGATTCTCTTCCCGTCTTCGAAGGAATGAAAATGATATATCGCATTTCGGAGGTAGGGGTGTTTGTT
>CBHEUU010000097.1:0-10521 GCA_965990355.1 uncultured Chitinophagaceae bacterium | reverse complement strand
AATTTCATTATTTGGTGGGATCCGACACAGAAAACGGATACGCCGCTTCCTCTGCCCCTCTTTGCTTATTTGCTATAGCCGATAAATTAAAAATGAGGGAACCTCCACTTGTCAACGCTGCATGCCCTAACCAATTCTTCGTATAAGGCCTGCCGTTCATCATCACCGCCTGCACATATTTATTTTCTTTAGAGTTTGCCGGTGCAGTCACTTCAAGCCTCTTTCCATTCTCAAACCGTATGCTTAATTTCCTGAACAAAGGTGTACCAATCACGTATTGATCTGTACCAGGACAAACAGGATAAAAACCCATTGCAGAAAACACATACCAGGAAGACGTTTGCCCATTATCCTCATCACCGCAATAACCATCCGGCGTAGGCAGGTATAAGCGGTCCATCACTTCACGGATCCAGTATTGCGTTTTCCAGGGCTCACCTGCATAATTGTACAGGTAGATCATGTGCTGGATCGGCTGATTGCCATGTGCATACTGCCCCATATTCATCACCTGCATTTCCTTTATTTCATGGATTACCTTTTTATAATAACTCTCATCATACGCAGGCGGCATAATGAATACAGAATCCAGCATCTTCACAAATTCTTTTTTCCCACCCATTAACTTGATCAATCCGCGAATATCATGAAACACACTCCAGGTATAATGCCAGCTATTGCCTTCTGTAAAAGCACCACCCCACTTAAATGGATTGAAAGGCGATTGAAAACTGCCATCCTTGTTTTTACCACGCATCAGCTTACTGCTGTCATCAAACAGGTTGCGGTAATTCATGGCACGTTTAGCATACAATTCCACTTCTTCAGCAGGGCGGCCCAGGGACTTGCCCAACCGCGAGATCATGAAATCGTCATAAGCATATTCCAGCGTACGGGCAGCGTTTTCATTGATACCTACGTCAAATGGCACGTAGCCCAATTCATTATAATAAGTATAACCTTTGCGGCCTACAGCGGTTAGCGGCCCTTCGCTATTGGCATCTTTCAGCAAAGCTTCATACAGCGTATTGATATCATAACCTCTCAACCCTTTCAGGTAAGCATCTGCTACTACTGATGCGGAATTGTTACCGATCATACTATTGCGGTAACCTGGACTGCTCCATTCCGGCAACCAGCCACCGTCTTTATATGCATTTACCAATCCTTCCTGCATTTCTTTATTCACCGAAGGGAATACAAGGTTGAGGAATGGATATAATGAACGGAAAGTATCCCAGAATCCAGTGCCTGCATAAAGATAACCAGGCAATACCTGGCCATTATACGGGCTGTAATGCACGATCTTTCCTGCAGCATCTTTCTCATAATGCTTTTGAGGAAATAACATACTGCGATAAAGACAGGAATAAAAAGTACGTGTTTGATCGGCTGTGCCGCCTTCTGCTATAATCCGTTCCAGTTGTCTATTCCATACAGCTTTTGCTTTTTTCTTTACTGCATCAAAATCGTCCTGCTGCAATTCCTGCCGCAGGTTGAGCTCTGCCTGTTCAAAACTGATAAAGGAAGATGCAACACGTGCTTTTACCTGTTGACCTTTTTTTGTTTTGAACCCGATCACAGCACCGGTATGCCCCGCCTGCTTCTCCAGCACATCCTTTTCCAGCACTTTATCATTCCACAGATATGTAGTAGTAAAAGCCTGGTCCAAATAAATCACGAAATAATTTTTGAATCCTTCGGGCACACCGCCTTTATTCTTCGTGGTATAACCGATGATCTTTTTTTCCGCAGGAATTATTTTAATATAAGAACCTTTATCCAATGCATCAATTATGAGGAAAGCGCTATCAGTTGCCGGGTAAGTAAAACGGAAGGACGCTGCCCTTTCAGTCGGCGTGATCTCCGCCAGCACATCATGATCAGCAAGATAAACGCTGTAATAATACGGTTTGGAAACTTCTGCTTTATGGGAGAACCAACTGCCACGGTCTGTTTCTTTGAACACTGCTTTACCTGTTATTGGCATCAGGGCAAACTGTCCATAATCATTGATCCATGGTGATGGCTGATGCGTTTGCTTAAAACCAACGATCTTGTCCGCATCATAAGTATAAGCCCATCCGTCTCCCATTGGCCCTGTTTGCGGGGTCCAGAAATTCATTCCCCAGGGCAATGCAATGGCAGGGTAAGTATTCCCATTGGAAAAACTATGTTTGGAAGCTGTTCCCACCAATGGGTTTACCCATTCCACAGGATCAGTTACCTGGTTTACCTGCTGCGCATGCAAAGACATACCTGCTACCGCAATACCAAACAATAAAAAAACTATTTTCTTCATTTCGCTGATTTTATTTTTTCGGGTACAAAAAGAATAGCATCTGCTGCCAACACCCCATCTGCATTTTTATTGCTGATGGTTACATAAGAAGAAGAACCTGCCGGCAATTTGAATTTACCAAGATGCACCCATTCGCCGGATGTTTGTCCTTTCACTACAATATCCGCCGTATTAATGATCACTTCTTTTTCTTCCTTCCCATCAAATATAATATGTGTTATCCGGGAAGATGCATTTTGCAGCCGCGGTCTTGAATAAGTGTACACATCATAATAACCGGCTTTGGTGATAACAGGGCGGAACTTCACTTCCTTTTCTTCCTTTGGTGCCGGACGCGCGATGAATACATTTGGACCATAACCGCCTCCTTTCACTACCGACCAGGTGCCTTTCTTTTCTACATGCGCTGAATCGCTATTGTCTATGGCTATTTCAGGAATGCTGCCATCTACCAGCGGATCTGCTTTCAATTTACTTTGCAAAGCAGGCACATCAATATCCTGCACGGCTTTCTTTCCATTGATCGCCTGCACAGCTGCAAGCCCTGCAGATTGCCCGAGCACCATAAACACCGGCTCCATGCGGATAGAACCATAACTGATATGCGTTGCGGATAAGCAAACCGGCACCAGCAAATTATTACATTCCTGCTTCTTAGGCACCAGCGAACGGTATGAAATGGGATAAGGTGATAAATTTCCTTCTTCCACATCGCCTTCATTTTTAGCCATACCATTGATCACGATCCGGAGGCTATTGTGTGAATCCATTCCGTAGGCCGCCATCCCTACACCATCTGTTACCACCTCTTTGGATTGACAGTTTGCCTGCGTCATTACATACTCACCGATCATTCTCCTGGCTTCGCGCACATACATCTGCCAGCTCCAGTTGCCATTGTCTTTGTATTCATCTTTCGGATATCCCCAATCGAGCATGAAATTGCGGATTGAATCAGGAATACGCGGATCATGACCGATAAAATACAGCAACCCTTTATTATAGATCTCATGTTGTTTCTGTATTCTTTCCCTGGTAGCATAATCACCATCAGGATAATCCCAGTTCATCCCGATCATATCTGTTGAAAAACCACCACCATTATTGATATCCGTTTTATGATTGGGCATCAGGTCAAACTTCAGTATCTCGCGTATATCGCTTTGTGTAGTGAGTTTGGCAATATAACGGGGAAGCAATTCATACTTTGTTGAATCATATCCCGGCGGTCGTGTTATGGGAATCCTGTTAGCAGGATCATTAGTGAGGCTGATCCGGAAATTATATGCCTGCACATGTTTGTCACCACTGCCGATTGGTGGCAGCTTTGCATCACTGATGCCCCAAAGCAATCCGCTGTTTGGATCACCAGGAATTTTATATGGATCAACACCATCCGGAATCTGGTTGCCTCTTTGTGGAGTTTGAGACGGTTGCACCTGTACTCCATTGAAGGTTTCGTTATACTGACTATTGGCTTCACGGCCTACCGTGTAAGAAATACCAGCCCTTGCCATCAGATCGCCTTCATAAGAGCAATCAATAAAGACTTTTGCCTTTATGGTGGTCAGCTTTCTGGGTTGAACAGATACATTTTCCAATTGAAGCTCCCTGATCGTTCCGCTTTCTTTTTGTGCAGACACGATCCTGTTTTGCCGCAGCACTTCCACTTTGGCAGATTGAATATATTGTTCAAATACTGCTTCAGCCACACTAGGCTCAAATATCCATGCTTCAAACTGGTTGTAGTGTCTTCCAACACGACGGTAAAAATCAAGACCCAATCCGGTAACCGCATATTTGTTACCAATATCAGTATAACCTAATCCTCCTGAGGAAAGGCCACCCAAATGCCTTCCCGGTTCTATCAACAGCACGGATTTACCCATTTTCTTAACAGTATATGCGGCTATTACACCTGCGGATGTACCACCATAGATACACACGTCATAGGTCTGTTGCGCCCGGGCCGTTAATCCCAGTATGAAAAAGCTACAGGCCAGTAAGAATTTTTGTTTCATATTTATCTGTTTTATGAAATACTATTTTTAAACCCGATAAGCCTGGGTTTATTCCAAATAATCCAGGTCTTTTCCAAATGTTTCTTCCATTTTCCACACAGCCCATAAGGCCAGCAATGCTGTTCCTGTCAATATCAATCCCGCTGAACCCAGTACACCATAATGATCTGCTCCCAATAAAAACAAAGGCGTAAACAGGTTCACACTTCCTCTTACAAAATTGGGAACCGTTGTTGCCACTGTAGCACGCATATTAGTACCAAACTGCTCCGCTCCTATGGTTACGAACAATGCCCAGTAACCAATCGCAAAACCCAGGAACAAGCAAAGGCCATAAAACACAAACAGGCTTTGCGTTCTTTGTAATAAATAAATTGCTACAGCCACGCATGTCAGCAATACAAAAATTGCTACTGTTTTTCTCCGGCTTTTCAGCAACTGGCTAAGAATGCCACTACTCATATCTCCCAGGGAAAGACCGATATAGGAAAACATAACTGCTTTACCGGCATTTATAGGTTCAGTTAACCCGATAGCTTTTCCAAACTCAGGAGAGAATGTGATTAGTATTCCGATCACAAACCAGATCGGTAAACCGATCATGATGCAACGCAGGTATTTTAGGAAACGTTTCCGGGAAGTAAATAACATAAAGAAATTACCGCGGCTGGTATTCTTCTCTTTTACGTGTTTGAATATACCTGATTCAAACACATTAAAGCGCAATACCAGCAAAGCCAGGCCCAGCCCACCTCCAATAAAATAAGCTATCCTCCAGTCATACATATCTGCTATAAAATAAGCCAGCACTGCTCCAAGCACACCCACTGAAGCGACCAGCGAAGTACCATAACCACGTATTTCTTTTGGCAACACTTCTGCAACCAGGGTAATACCAGCACCCAGTTCACCAGCAAGGCCAATACCCGCAATAAAACGGAGCAATGCATACTGATCAACATTCGTTACAAAACCATTCGCAATATTGGCAGCAGAATACAAAAGAATGGAGCCAAACAATACCGACAGACGGCCTTTCTTATCACCTAATATTCCCCAGAGAATTCCACCGATCAGCATACCGGCCATCTGCATATTAATTAAGTAAATGCCTTTGCTCAGCAACTGATCGTCCGGTACCTGCAAAGCACGGAGACTGGGCACGCGGACAATGCTGAACAATAAAAGATCATAGATGTCTACGAAATAACCCAGTGCCGCTACAATCACAGGAATAGAGAAAAGGGAACGGGCTACGGACTTGTTAATCATAAATGATGGCTGTTTAGCGCCGGTGTACGGCTATAGGTTTTATCAGGATAATAATTTTTTTAAATAAGCCGGGTAGCTTTCTCCATCTACCGATCCATCACCACGGGTAATGCTGTCGCCGAAACACACAATGCGTTCAACCGGCAGTTGGTTGAATTGAACAAACTGGCTTACGGCTAACCCCAGGAAACGGTATCCATTCGGAGTAGGATGCACGCCATCTGTTTTCTTGCTGTTCTCCTCATTGCGCAGCAAGCTATCTTTATCCGTTCCTATCTTCCCTACTTTTTCAAACAATGCCCCTACGTCAAAAAAAGAAGCTGATTTTTCTGCAGCCACTTCTTTAATGATCGCATTCATGGCAGTCCTTTTACCGGAAGGGCCTTCAGGTTGGAAGAACTCGGCCGGATGACGCGTCAGCAAATACGGTTCATAAAATGGAAGAATGGTCATCAGTAATAATTTATTGCCACTGCCCAGAATCTTATCAGAGAGTTCACGGAGATTGGCCCTGAACTTATCCGGAGGCACATGCTTTCCGTTGTTCATATCATTGGTCCCAATCATCATGATGGTCAACGTAGGCTTATGCACCAGGCAATCGGTATCGAGACGCTTCAGCAGATTGTTGCTGTTATTGCCGGATATACCTGCATTCACCACAAGTTCCACTGCACCGCTTCGCTTATTTGAAGGAGAGGCAGATGCCTGCAATAAACCGGCGCCTCCCAGTGCTGAAGCCAGGATGGCAGAGCGGCGGATAAAATCTTTTCTGTGCATGTTTTTCATTTTTTGTTTCAAGGCTTAATCAACAACCGTAGACATTGAAGGCGGCGCATCTTCGGGTTTGCTGCCCCAACGCTGGTTTGGTTTTGGTCCTAGATCAAGCACCAGTTTTCCTCCATTCACCAGCTCACTATGATAAAACCAGGGCGATTTTAATGGTTTGCCATTCAGGTTGACGGACTGTATATACCTGTTTTTATCAGTGCTCTTTGGCGCTTCTATCACGAATGTTTTTCCTTTGTAATAATCATCATCCAAATGAATGGTGACCTTCGTAAAGATGGGGCTGCCGATTTCATAGACCGGTTTAACGGAGCCGCCTCCGTCCATTTCAAATAAGCCGATAGAGCTCATCACCAGCCAGGCACCACCCTGCCCTTCATCTTCATCACCAGGCCATCCATGCGCAGGTGTCAGTCCATAATATTTATTGATGATCTCCCTTACCCAGTATTGCGTGAGCCAGGGTTTTCCTGAATAATTATATAAGTAAGCAGATTGCATCCCGGGTTGGTTGCCATGGTTCACTGCAGGCAATGGACTACCATGCTGGCGGAAGTTCATTGTGGCTCCATACTCGAATCCTCTTGTCAGCCTGGCATTGAATGAATCTTTACCGATCATTTTTACCAGTGCATTCACATCATGCGGCAGGAAGAAATTGTATTGGAAGGCATTTCCTTCCACAAACCCCACCCAGGAATAACGGGGGTTCTTTGCTTCGCTTTGGGATAAATAAAATTCCAGCCATTTCCCGTTCTTATCTTTTCTGCGGAAATAACGGATCGTTGAATCGAAAATGTTTTTATAACTATATGCACGTTTAATAAAATAGTTATAATCTTCATTTTTTCCCAGGGCCTTTGCCATCTGCGCCACATTCCAGTCGTCGAAAGCGTAATCGATCGTATTGGAGCTCGGCCCTTCATACGGTGTACCAAAAACTTTGAAGCGGCTCCAGTTATCGCCATCCGGTACATACCCCAGTTTCTTATAAACATCCAGTTGCCGGTTTCCTGCCAATCCTCCGCAAGGGTGGGCAATACCTTGTTCGGTCTGCATCTTCTTCATTGCAGCATATGCTTTCTCCACATCAAAATTCCGGATGCCTTTCTGGTAAGCGCTGTTCATTAAAGTCATTTCATGATTGCCTACCATGATATCGCAATACTCCAAACCAATCGGTCCATTGGGAAGCCAACCGCCTTTATCAGACATTTCTATGAATGATTTGATCCAGTCATTGGAGTATTTAGGTGTGATCAGCGACCAGAGCTGGTTCAGGTTCCATTGCGCTCCCCAGAATGCATCACTTCCCAGCATAGGAGAAGATGGATCTTTCAGTTGCTGTACCTGTTCGCACATATCAACATATTTCCCATCTACATCACTGAAAGTGGTGCGGGAACAATAAGCACGGTAAAAATTTGTATAGAATTTTCTTTTTTCATCTTCAGTACCACCTTCCACTTCTATTTTGTTAAGGATCTTCGACCATTCTGTTCTTGCCTGTTGCTTTACCGCGTCAAAGCTCCAACCGAATGGTTCTGATTCCGCCTGCAGGTTTTTTCTTGCCTGTTCAATGCTTACAAAAGAAATGGCCGTTTTTAATTGTATCACTTCGCCTTCTTTGGTATTGAAGTTCAGGAAAGCGCCTACATCACCATGCCCCCAGTTGTAAGAAGCAATGCTGTCTACTTCCGCATTCACCCAGGTGCCAAATGATTTCATCGGCTTGTCCACCTTTGCTACAAAATAAATAGTGTAATCATTGGAGAGGCTTGCAAACCAGTTGAACATTTGCTGTTTGCAAAAACCTTCTATTTCATAATCATTTACTTTTTTGATAGAAGCCCAATCCACTTCATAAGGATACTCTGTAGGGATTTTCAGATCAAAAAGAATACGGGATGAATTGGAAGCAGGAAAAGTGTACCGTTGAAAACCGGTGCGGTTCGTGCTGGTCAATTCCGCTTTTATACCATAATCTTTCAGGAACACAGAATAATAACCAATAGAAGCTGATTCAGAAGCATGGTCAAACCGGGAACGGTAACCGGAATCAGGTTGATTGATCCTGCCCGGTTGTGTTTGTAAAGGGCCTGTTACCGGCATGGTGAGCAAACCGGCCATTGCCCAGCTATGAATATGACTGAAGCCGGCAATATTATCCGTTGCATAGTTATACCCGGCATGCGTGCCGTCTTCCTTATTATCAGGGCTTAGTTTTACCATGCTGAATGGCATGGAGGGGCCGGGATACTGCATCCACCTTACTTCTGTGGTACCGATCATCGGGTCAACATAATCAACAGGCTCTTTCTTTTGTGCAGTAATCTGTAAAACATTCAGCACACAAATACAGACTATCAATATACTTCTCATCCTTCTTATTTTTTAACTTTTTCAAAAATCCATTGCAGCACTTCTCCCCTTTTGCTGTTCACGGTAAAGTTTTTTGTCAATTTGGTTTTTGATAATTTTTCCCAGGCAGACAAGTCCGCTGCGCTTACCTTATCATCCAGCTTTGCTTCCCAACCTGGAACATAGCCTTGTAAACCGAGGAACTGCAAAGCCCTGAACTGAGGATGATCAGCATTCACATCTTTATAATAAATCAGAATGGAACGTTGGTTGATCAGCTCATCCTGTACTCTCTTTATAGATACATCCTGTGCGGTCTTTTGGGTTTCTATTGAAACTACAGCGGCTATACCTGCCGCCTGGCCCAATGCCATCCAGCAAGGTTCCATCCGGAGAGTGGCCAAACCAAGATGCGTAGCAGACGCCGGCACAGGCGCCAGCAGGTTGGTTACGTTTGGAGGCACGATCACACCATAAGGAACAGTATAAGGAGCAGTACCATAACTTAAAAACCCTTCCAGTGTATGTCTGTCTTTTTCGCGTTTGCGGGTAGCATGCGAATCAATACCATAATGACTGGCTGTTAAACTCGAAGCATGCACAGGGGGACGGCCACCGGTATTAACTGCTGTTGCATCTGCTGCAGTGAACAAATACATTCCTCTCATCCTTCTTCCTTCGCGTACATACACCTGCCGGGGAAAATTGCCGTTATCTGTAAATTCATCATTGGCAAATCCCCATTCTTTACATTCTTTGCGAAACCATTCGGGCAAAGCAGGATCATTTTGCCCAAACCATAAAAGTCCTAAAGTATAATCCTTCAAACGCTGCGCAAACCTGTCGCGCCATTCCCAGGATGAACTTGGCCAGGCCCAGTTTTCTTCCGGCAGATCAGTTGATACCAATGCACGGTGCTGGTTATTCGCATCAGTCTTCCCATTTGGCAATACTACTTTATTTACAAGCCGCTGCAGGCCTTGTGGCATATACTTACCTGTGGGTGGCAGGCCTTGTGCAACCAACCGGGCATTGGAATCTTTTTGGGCCTGTGTCATCTGTTTGTATTCGATACCGGCGTGGTGGCCAGTCAATACATCTTCCACAATAGAAGCGTATTCTTCCCGGTTGTAATTCGCAGGTTTTGGAATGACCACTCTTTTTGAGGGATCAGTAGTGAGACAAAGACGATAGTTATATGCCTGGATGGCATTATCGGGCATATTTGTTGAACCTTCTTCCTGTTCATTGCTTGCCCATAGTTTATATACTACTCCTGCATAAGGCTCATTATATTCTTTGATACCTTCCCTTCCCAATGAGAAAGGAACACCGGCTGCCGCGATAAGATCGCCTTCATAGCTGGCATCAATAAAAAACTTACCAGTGTATTGCTCTGTTTGTTTGGTTTCGCGGTTCAATACCTTAATACCGGTGATGGTTTTACCACTCATGATAAGATTGGCAGGGTCGGCTTCAAATTGGCGGTTGGTGAGCAGGGTTACCATCGGCGCGTCCTTCAGCATATCATGCAATACCATTTCCGCAACGGAAGGTTCAAAATGATAACCGTTCACACAATCTTTTACCTGTTGGGATTGTGTCCCGTATTTGTTAACATAATATGTTTTGATACGGTTGATGAATTCGAGGAACAACCCTCCTGTTGCGCCACGTGTGATCAGGTCGGTTGCGCCAAGTCCATTGGCTACCATTCCTCCTGCATGGGCTGTTCGCTCAAGGACGAGTGAACGCTTGCCCATTTTACCGGCAGCA
>CBHEUU010000096.1:0-10540 GCA_965990355.1 uncultured Chitinophagaceae bacterium | reverse complement strand
TATAAATTTGAAAAGGCCCGCTTCGGCGGGCCTTTTATTTTAAGTATTATTTTTCATACACCTTATACTCCCAGGCTGCCAGCGAAAAACTTTTATCCTTTGTAAAATCATTTGCAGCACCGGTAAATACATTTTTGAAAATGCCGCTCACTTTATCGTCTTCAATAGAGAAATTCAGGTTGGCTTCGTACGATAAATTAATTACCACCAACACTTCCTTCTCACCATTCTTTCTTAAATACACAAAAGCATGTGCGTCATCAGATGTTTTAACACGATGTGTTTGCACAGCAGGATCGCCACCACGCAATGCAGGATGGGTGGCTTTTAAATGGAGCAGCGTCTTATAAAAATCGTGCAGCTGATATTCGCCTGCCCAGGGGATAGGATCTTTTTCAAAAAAGGCAAGCCGCTTTGCCAGCATTGGTAATTCCTGCCCGCTATAGATCAGTGGCACACCATTCCAGGTGCAGCTGAATACAGCCAGTGCATGCGCCATATTACCATATTTTTCATACTCGGTTCCATTCCAGCTGTTCTCATCATGATTGGTAGTGAACCAGGCACGCATGGAAGAATCTCCAATAGCACTATATTGCTGCAACAAGGAATACAAAGAATCTAGTGACTGATGTTCCTGGTAAAAATGCCGGGTCTGGTGCATCCATTTCCAGGAATAACTGGCATCAAATACTTTTCCGTAAGCGGGGTCCTGCAATTCATCAAACTCACCCAGCCAGAACAGGGGTTTCAATGCATCCACCTGCGGGCGGGCTTCTTCCCAGAAGTCTACCTGCACCCAGCTTGCGAGGTCGCACCGGTAACCATCGATATCAGTTTCCTTCACCCAATACTGCATGGCTTCGATCATCGCTTTACGCAATGCAGGATTGCTGTAGTTCAGCTCAATGATATCATCCATGCCGCTGGCAATTTTGAAATCATTGGTAGCAGTATCTTTTTCGTAATAGTCAGGATGCTCTTTTGTCCACCGGTGGTCCCAACCCGTATGATTCGCCACCCAGTCAATAATCACTTTAAACCCCATGCTATGCGCCTGCTTCACCAGGTTGCGGAAATCATCAAGAGTACCAAATTCGGGATTGATAGCTGTATAGTCTGAACAGGCATAGGGGCTGCCCATGCTTCCTTTTTTATTCTTCTGTGCAATAGGAGTAATGGGCATAAACCATAGGGTTTCCACGCCCATATCTTTCAGACGGGGTAATTCTTTCGCAAAAGCATTGAAGGTTCCTTCTTTCGTGTACTGACGTACATTCACTTCATAAATATTCGTCGTATGTGCCCATTCCACTGGTCTTCGGTTAAGATCCATTGATCCGTTTTTTTTTGTTGAATGTTGATTGCAGCCAAGCAGTGCCGAAAAGGCCAATATTGCCAACAGTCTGTTTTGCATGTCAATCGTTTTGGTGAAACTAGCAACTAATTATTATCTGAGGAAATCTTTTGCAGGATGCGGGATGCCCCATTAGCAGGACCTTTTCAATTGTCACCCCGGACCAGGTTTAGTTCACTTACATGTTTAAAGAATATAAGATCCGGGGTCTCCACTAACGTTGAGGAAACCCCGGATCTTAGTGAACTACAGTTGCAAGCTAACCAAACCTGGTCCGGGGTGACAATTGAAAAGGTCCTAGTATCTTTGCAGCATGAAGAGCTTCGACGTCCCTATCATTTACCGTAGTCCCCTGATCTCCGCCATCAAGAAAAAGCGGAAGGAGATGGATAAGCTGAAAAAGGATTTTACTCCTACCCTGCTCGATTTCGGCCCGGTGCAGATATACCTGGCGCGCCATTTCGGGTTTTGCTATGGGGTGGAAAATGCGATCGAAATTGCTTTCAGAACAGTGGACCAAAACCCGGGCAAACGGATCTTCCTGCTCAGTGAAATGATCCATAACCCGCAGGTGAATGCCGATCTGCAATCGCATGGGATTACATTTTTGCAGGACACTTATGGCAAGCAACTGATCCCTTTTGATGAATTGAAACCCGATGATATTGTTATCATCCCTGCTTTTGGTACTACCCTGGAAATCGAACAGCAGCTGAATGCCATCGGTATTCAAACAGAAAAATACAATACTACCTGCCCCTTTGTAGAAAAAGTATGGAACCGCAGTGAAGCCATCGCTAAAAAAAATTACACGATCATCATTCATGGCAAGCCTGGTCATGAAGAAACCAGGGCTACTTTTTCACATGCTGCCAGCAATGCACCTTCCGTAGTGGTAAAAGATATGCAGCAGACCATTGAGCTGGCAGGTTATATCACCGGCAAAAAACCAGCAGGATTATTTTATGAAGAGTTCAAAGGACAGCACTCACCGGGATTTGATATAGAGAAAGATCTGCAACGGATCGGTGTGGTAAATCAAACCACGATGCTGGCCAGCGATACTCAGGCTATTGCTGATTACCTGAAACAGGTAATGACCAGCCATTATCAACTGGATGAAAAAAATGTTGCAGAACGTTTTGCCGATACCAGGGATACACTTTGCTATGCCACCAACGATAATCAAACTGCAGTAGCTGGCATGCTACAGACCGATGCCGACCTGGCTATTGTTGCAGGAGGGTATAATTCATCCAATACTTCCCATCTTGTAGAGTTGTGTGAAGAAAAACTACCGACTTATTTTATCAATACAGAAGAAAAAATACTTTCTGCCAAAGAGGTCCTGCATTATAATTTTCATACAAAGCAGGAACTCCTGACAGCAAATTATCTTCCAGCCAAAACGCAAGTTAAAATACTGATCACCAGCGGCGCTTCTTGTCCTGATGCGGTAGTGGAAGGCATTATCAATAAACTGACCGGATTTTTCCCCGAAGCAAAGAGTACAAGCGAATTACTGAGTGAATTCGGGTAACAACCCTACTTATACAGTTGTTCGTAATACTCATGTGCCATCCTGTTGCTTTCAAACTGGAAGCGTACGTCCTGCATGCTGTTCTTCATCAGCTGACGCCAGGTAGGATAATCATCATAATATAATGGTAGTATTTCCTTTTCCAGGATATCATACAATTTATCGAGATCATACTGGTCCTGTTCATGCACGGTCATTTGGGCATAATTGGCTTTAGGCACTACAAAACCATTGTGACCGTGGTTAATAAATTCAGGGATCCATCCATCATCAGTGGAGAAATTGATCGCTCCATTCATTGATGCGGTCATACCACTGGTACCTGATGCTTCACGTGGTACACGCGGATTGTTGAGCCAGCAGTCAGCCGCCTGTTTCATGCGTTTGGACAAAGCAAGCTCATACCCTATCAGCACAGCAATATTTTTGTAACGCTTGCTGAGATGCACCAGTTGATTGAATTCACTGATAGCAGGATGATCAACCGGGTAAGGCTTACCTGCCCAGATGATCTGTACAGGATATTTTGGGTTCGACAGCAATTTTTCAAATCGTCGTTCATCCGTTGTGATCAATCCAGCTCTCTTGTAGCCAGCAAAACGGCGGGCCCATACAATGGTAAACACATCGGGATTGAATAATTTACCGGTCTGATCAGCTACAATTTCAAAAGCTCTTTTCTTCAGGTATTTTTTGCGGTCATCGATACCATAATCATCACCTGCTTCACGGAAGCGGTACAATTGCTTATCGGCCCAGTAACGGTAGTTCTGCGCATTGGTAATGGAAATGATCGGGCATATCCCGGGATATTTCGACCACATTTCCCTCGCTACCACACCATGCAATTGCGATACTCCGTTGGCAATATGGGCAAAGCGAAGCGCCACGAGTGAATGGTTAAAGGCATCATCATAAATGCCGGTGAGCTTGCGCACTTCATCAACAGAAAGCCCACAGAAATAACTCATTTTATGGCAGAGGTAGATATCATGCTTTTCATTGCCGGCTTCTTCAGGTGTATGCGTGGTGAAAACCAGTCTTTTTCTTACTTCTTCAAGATTCTTGAATTTATTGTAGAGATAGAAAGCAGCAGAAAGGCCATGCGCTTCATTGAGGTGATATAATTCAGGATTGAACCCGATAATGTCTATCAGTTTTGCACCGCCTACACCGAGGAGAATAAACTGTGCCACTTTGGTAGCCACATTGGCATCATATAAACGGTGGGTGATGGTTTGCGATACATAATCGTTTTCCGGTACATCAGTGCTGAGCAGGAACATCGGCGCTGATTTGAAGGTTTCAGGATTCAGGTAATACACTTTTACCCAAACCGGGTGTTCATGCACATTGATCTGGAAACGGATGCCGGTGTCTTCCAAAAAACTGTATTGTTTTTCATTCCAGGCCACATCCAGTGTCTGGTCCTGGTTGCGCTCCTGGTCGTAATAACCATACTTCCATAAAATACCGATGCCTATCAAATTCTGTTTCAGTTCATAAGCGCTGCGCATATGCGAGCCGGCCAGGAAGCCCAATCCACCGCTATATATTTTCAGCGGTTGATGTATGGCGAATTCCATGGAGAAATAAGCAACGCGTTTGGCATAGGGGTGTTCTACAGGGTATGGTACCGTAAAATTGTTAAAACTCATATTGTGTCTTTTTTACACGATGGCGCAAGATAAGATTAATTTGTTCAAATTGCCCGTGAGCCCCAAAAGTAGGGCCAATAGCAAGGATATTCAATGTTTTGACGCTGTTATTTCTTAACGGGTTTGTGCAAGTTTCCCACAAAAGCTTCGAAGCAGTGTAATGAATAATTGGATGAAATGGGTTGATCCAATTTATTTGCGCGTGGTTGTAGTTTTTTTAGGCTTGCTTTCTTTTTTCTTTGGATACACTCCATCAAAAGAGCAACGCAATCCCCTCCTTGAGCCGCAGCCTTCCAGTTCCTTTAACGTAACGGAATAATTGGAAAAAGTGAATTGCAATGCACATGGATCGCCGGCTTCGCGGTAAATGGCTTTTGTAGGCGACTGCAGGATGGCTTCGCCTTTTAATTCGCCGGAACAATCGCCTTTTTCAAAATGTATGAAAAAGCTGACACGGTCTTTCTTTCTTCCATCACGGATGGAAACAAGATTCATCTTGCCGCTGCCATAATCTGCTGAGTATTTCAGTTTACGCGCGAGTGTATCAATAGGGTTGATCAGTTCTGCCACTGCATCATCCAGCGGATCTGTCATGATCAACATAAAATTTTTCGCATCATTGTTCAGCACATACACATCTTTTCCTTCACCAATGCTTCCACCGGTGCCTTTCCGCCAAACCGATTTGGTAATAGTAAGCCGTTTATCAATGGAAGATGACTGCTGGGTGGCTGGACTGGCATCCAGTTTCAACAGTGGCATTCCGGCAATGAACTGTTGTTTTTTATCAAAAGCCAGTATAAAAACGGCTTTGTTATTTCCATTGATCACTTTCGCCAGTAAATAAGTCTCCGTGTTCTTGGTTTTACCAAGAGGATAGATCTTTGGCTGGTTCATTTTACCCATGGATGCGGAAAGAATGGAATCGGGTATGAACTGGGTAAACACTTTATAACTGATCCGCAATGAATCATTATCCTTTTTCAGCAAACTGGTATCCGCCACCTGGAGAGGAAGATTGGATTCAGGAAAAAAATCAATAAAATCTGCGATTTCAATCGGCTCATCGCCTGATAAGGACGGTTTCTTTGATGATTTACATCCCGACAGCCATGCCAGGGATAAACAAAAACACAAACAGGAGAGTAATAACTTCATGGGCTATCAGTTGGTAGGGCAAATTAAGGCTTTTCCGGCGTAAGTAAGCCTATCTAAATGGAAGAGTCCATTGAGCATTGAAAATTGAATATTGAATACTTCTACACAGAACGATTTAACAGAATATTCAATAATCAATATTCAATTTTCAATGCCCAGCATCATCTGCTTGCTTTCTTCCCGGTTTTAATTTAGATTTGCCTAAAAAATTATTTAGTCGTGCTGAATTATTCAACCAGCGAAGAGAATTACATAAAAGCCATTTATCATTTGCAAAAAGAGGGATCCGTTACCACCAATGAGCTGGCGGCGGAATTGCAGACCCGGCCGGCTTCCGTTACGGATATGATGAAGAAACTGCGCACCAAAAAGCTGGTGCACTATGAAGCCTATAAGGGTTTCCGCCTTACGCCCGATGGAAGAAAGCTGGCCCTGATCATTATCCGCCGGCACCGCTTATGGGAATTCTTTCTTGCAGAGAAATTAAAATTCAGTTGGGATGAAGTGCACGCAGTAGCAGAAGACCTGGAACATGTGAGCAGCAAAAAACTGATTGATAAACTCGATGAGTTCCTTGGTTTTCCCCGTTACGATCCGCATGGCGATCCTATTCCCGACGCCGGCGGCAAAATAGAAACAAGTAAACAGGTTTGCCTTGCGGACCTGCCTTTGAATAAAACAGCCCTTGTGTGTTATGTAAGCGATCAATCCACCGAAATGCTGGAATTATTAAGCCATAAAAAGATCGGACTTGGCACACGCCTCGAGATAAAAAAGAAATTCAATTTTGACCAATCGCTGGAAATAAAAGTCCGGCAGCAGACCGCCACTACTATCAGCGGCGATCTTGCTAAAAACATTTTTGTGAAATACGATGAGTAAACCATACCGTGACGTTTCCCTGAGTGAAGTGCATGAATCCGTTGATACCACGGCCACGAACCGGCCGGTGTGGAGGCGCATATTCTCCTTTTTCGGACCGGCTTACCTGGTAAGTGTAGGCTATATGGACCCGGGCAACTGGGCCACTGATCTTGCAGGCGGCAGCCAGTTTGGTTACACCCTTATCTGGGTATTGCTGATGAGCAACCTGATGGCGCTTTTACTGCAAAGCCTTTCTGCACGCCTCGGTATTGTAAGAAGAAGGGATCTTGCACAGGCTAACCGTGAAGTGTATCCGCGGCCGGTCAATTTTGCGTTGTATGTGCTGGCGGAAATCGCCATTGCCGCAACGGATCTTGCTGAAGTGCTGGGTATGGCCATTGGTCTGCAACTGCTGACAGGCATTCCTCTTATATGGGGTGTGCTGATCACTGTACTGGATACTTTCTTATTGCTGTTGCTCCAACGCCTCGGCATGCGGAAAATGGAAGCATTCATTATCGGCCTTGTCTTTATCATCGGAGTTTCTTTCCTGATCGAGATCATTCTTGCAAAGCCCGATCCCGCTGAAATAGTAAAAGGTTTTGTTCCACATATTCCTAATGATACAGCATTGTATATTGCCATCGGCATTATCGGCGCCACAGTGATGCCGCATAATCTTTATTTGCATTCAGCACTGGTGCAAACGCGGAAAATAAAACGCAATAAGGAAGGAATAAAACGGGCGCTTAAACTGAATTTTATCGACAGCACAATAGCTCTTAATCTTGCCTTCCTGGTAAATGCCGGCATTCTTATACTGGCAGCAGCCGTGTTTTTCAAAACAGGAAGAACAGACGTGGCGGAGATAAAAGATGCGCATGTTTTACTGGACCAATTGCTTGGATCGAAAGTGGCGCCTGTATTATTTGCCGTGGCATTGATAGCAGCAGGGCAGAGCTCTACTGTTACCGGTACACTTGCCGGACAGATCGTAATGGAAGGATATCTACGTCTCCGCATCAATCCCTGGATGCGAAGATTGCTCACCCGGCTGATCGCGATCATTCCTGCAGTGATCGTGATACTGATCAATGGCGAAGACAATATTGATCAACTGCTGATCCTTAGCCAGGTGATACTTAGCCTGCAACTGGGCTTTGCCATCATCCCGCTTATCCATTTTGTAAGTGATAAAAAGACCATGGGCAGTTTTGCAATTGGTCCTGTGGTACAGATCACGGCTTGGTTAATTACGGCCATACTGGTATACCTGAACCTTAGCATGGTAACAGGGCAGGCGGCTGATTTTTTCAGGGAGCCCGGCCACTGGTTTGGCAAACTGATGATCATTCTTTCAGGAATAATTTTTATTACACTGCTGATCATTTCAATCGTTTATCCATTGCTTAAAAAAAGATGGGCACAGGTGCAGGTGCAATTGCATCCGGAAGCCACAGCATTGCATTCACTGGAAGTGCCCGCCTATTCAACCGTTGCGGTGGCGCTCGACTTCAGCGAAAATGATCAGAAGCTACTGGCACATGCGCTGGGCCAGGGGACGCCTCAAACAAAATATGTGCTTATGCATGTGGTGGAAAGCGTTTCCGCCCGCATTTATGAACAGGACAGTGATGATCTCGAAACCGAGAAGGACAAGGAACATCTGGCTTTTTATGCGCAGCAATTGCAGGAAAGAGGATTTACGGCAGAAGCAAAGATCGGTTTTGGAAGCCGTGCAAGGGAGATTGTGAGACTGGTGAATGAATCAGGCGCAGGGATGCTGGTGATCGGCGCGCATGGGCATAGCGGGATAAAGGATTTGCTGTATGGAGAAACGATCAATACGGTAAGACATGAGTTGAAGATCCCTGTTTTGGTAGTGAACCTGTAGGCTAGGCAGCCATATTATTGGTTGGATTATTCCGCAGAAGATGTTTAAACCTGCTGAATGTTTCAGGTTTGATGTTCAAATAAGATGCAAGATATTTTTGTGGCACACGGCGCATCAGTTCAGGATTTTTGTGCACAAAAGCCAGGAAACGTTCCCTTGCTGTCATTTTGATCATTTGCATTTGCCAGATATCGCTGATGATCATCATGTGGGTAATGACCTGGCGGCCCAGGCGTTCCATTTTTCTGGATTGCGAATACAGTTCTTCCAGTTTATCCTGGCGGATGGAGATCACTGTAGAAGGTTCGATAGCTTCTACAAAATATTCAGAAGGCCGGCGGCTGAGAAAAGATTGCTGGCTGAGAATGATCTGCCCTTCTGTTGAGATCTGGATATTATTCTCAACCTTGCTTGTCTTATAATATTTGCGGATAATGCCTTTAGTGATAAAGTTGAAGTAGTTGTCGATCTCACCCTCTTTTACCAGGAATTCTTTTTTGCGGAAACGCCTCACCTTGAGCACCGGTTGTATGCTCTTTTCAAATTCCTCATCTGTTATTGTGACGAACTTGCGCAGAAAACCTAAAAATAATTTGACGTTTTCCATATGCGGTGGCTAATTCGTATGTAAAAGTTACGTAAAAAATATGCTATTCTAAAGAGTCCGGAACTATTTTTTTGGCTTTCAGCCAGACGTTCAGAATTGCTGGTTGAAGTAGACCTGATATATTGTAGATTTGCCCTCCTTCGCTCAAGCTACGGCGGGCACCGCCCCTATAACGTAGATAAAGGCGAAATGAATTTTAAACTCAAAACCCTAGCTTTATTATGGCCCAAAAGATCAAAGTTGCCAATCCAGTAGTTGAGCTGGACGGAGACGAAATGACCCGCATTATCTGGAAGTTCATCAAAGACAAACTGATCCTCCCTTATGTGGATGTTGACATAAAATATTTTGACCTCGGCGTGGAATACCGCGATCAGACCAATGACCAGGTTACCATCGACGCCGCCAATGCCATCAAACAATATGGCGTAGGCATCAAATGCGCTACTATCACCCCTGATGAGGAAAGGGTGAAAGAGTTCAAGCTGAAACAAATGTGGAAGAGCCCCAATGGCACTATCCGCAATATCCTTGACGGTACTGTGTTCCGTGAGCCGATCGTTATTAAAAACATTCCCCGCCTGGTTACTACCTGGGACCGCCCGATCATTGTAGGCCGTCACGCTTTTGGCGACCAGTACAGGGCTACGGATTTCGTTGTTCCCGGCAAAGGAAAACTGACCATTAAGTTTGAAGGTGAGGACGGTAAAGTGATCGAGCATGAAGTGTTCCAGTTCAAAGGCCCCGGTGTATCCCTCTCCATGTATAATACCGACGAAAGCATTGCAGGCTTTGCCCGCAGCTGTATGAACATGGCTTTGTCGAAAAAATGGCCGCTCTACCTTTCTACCAAGAACACTATCCTGAAAAAATATGATGGCCGTTTCAAGGACATCTTCCAGGATATTTATGAAAAAGAATTCAAGGCCCAGTTTGAAAAAGCAGGCATCGTATACGAACACCGCCTTATTGATGACATGGTGGCAAGTGCCATGAAATGGAACGGAGGTTTTGTTTGGGCTTGTAAAAACTATGATGGCGACGTACAGAGCGATTCAGTAGCCCAGGGTTTTGGCTCACTCGGCCTGATGACATCCGTACTGGTTACACCCGACGGCAAAACCATGGAAGCAGAAGCTGCACACGGAACAGTTACCCGCCACTACCGCGAGCATCAGAAAGGCAATCCTACTTCTACCAACCCGATCGCTTCCATCTTTGCATGGACAAGAGGTCTGGCTTTCCGCGGCAAACTGGACAATAACCAGCCGCTGATCGATTTTGCCAATGCACTGGAAGCTGTTTGTATTGAAACAGTGGAAGAAGGCAAGATGACCAAAGACCTTGCCATCACCATCAAACCAAAAGTGGAACATGGCAAAGATTACCTGTACACACAGGAATTCCTGGATGCGATAGATACGAACCTAAAAAAGAAAATGGGACTTTAAAAGTTTTCATT
>CBHEUU010000095.1:0-10560 GCA_965990355.1 uncultured Chitinophagaceae bacterium | reverse complement strand
ATTGCCCCACTTGAGCAGATCTATCATAAGCTCGTTACCGATACATCGGCTACAGAAAAAAAAGATGCTGTGCTTTGGTCCAAAGCAGATATCCTGTTGACTGATGCTTTTATGCATCTTATAAAAGATATTAAACAGGGCCGGCTTCCGCAGGATAGTATCAGCTTGCGGAAAGACTCTGTGCTGACAGATGAATTTTATGTGCAGCAGTTACAGCTTTTGCAGCAACAGTCCCTTTCGGGTATTATTGCAGCATTGGAACCGAAGCATGAAGGGTACAGGGCATTGAAAGCCGGTATCCGCACTTTTCTGGACAGCGCCGATTATCAGCGGGTGTATACGCCGGTGCCATCTGTCAAAGACCCGGGCTTTAAGTTTGCACTGGAACGCCGTATGAGGGAAGCCGGTTATCTTACTGATAGTTTACCGCCTGATTCCCTGCAAATGGCTCATGCCATAAAGCGTTTTCAGCAGCATGCCGGCATCACAGATGATGGCAAGGCAGGAGAGGGAACGGTGAGGATGCTTAATATTTCTGATCGTGACCGCTTTGTAAGCATCGCTATTAATATGGACCGTTACAAGATGTTGCCCGAGCAAATGCCGGAACGGTATGTTTGGGTAAACCTGCCGGGTTTTTATATGAAGCTCCTGCATAAGGATTCGGTGGAGATCGTATCCAAGATTATTTGTGGCAAACCGATTACCCGCACGCCATTGCTCACCAGTTCTATTTCCACCCTTGTTACTTATCCGCAATGGACCATTCCCAATAGCATTATTGTAAAGGAAATATTACCGGGCCTGAAAAGAGATACAGCCTACCTTGCCAAAAAAGGATACAGCCTTATCAATTCCAATGGCGATGAGGTGAACCCTGACAGTGTTGACTGGTCGAAATACAGTAAAGGCATTCCATTTAAAGTGGTGCAGGGCAGTGGTGATGAAAATGCATTAGGTATTTTGAAATTCAGTTTCCCTAATAAATATGCCGTATACCTGCATGATACCAACCAGCGCTATCTTTTTGCCCGCACTGTGCGTTCATTAAGCCATGGTTGTGTGCGTGTGCAGGAATGGGAAAAGCTGGCCTATAATATCATCCGCTATGATAATGATGAAGGCGAATATTCAGACATTCCTTCTGCGGAAGAAGATTCAATGTCGGTGTGGCTGAACCGCAAAGAAAAACACTTCATTAATGTCAAGAACCGGCTGCCTGTATTCATCCGTTATTTTACGGCAGACGGCAAAGATGGAAAGGTTGCTTTTTATGATGATATTTATGGGGAAGACAAATATATCCGGGCTAAGTATTTTCCCGGTAAATAGTCCGATGCGCTTATTAACCGTAGGTTAATTTTGCCTGCTTTTCCGTACAAAGTCGTGAATTATAAGGAAATAATTTATTTTCCAGATAAATACCATTTATTTTTGCCCTGTTTTATTAACCAAACTTTTCGCTTATGAAGAAGATTTTAGTCGTCTTAATGGCTTTGTGTTTTCTGTCCCCGGCCAGCTTTGCCCAGGATCCTGAAATCAGACCGGCAGCTATCGGTGTGAGTTTTTTCTTCAATGACTATCTGACGCCCAGCCGTATCAGGTCGCAGTCTTTGTCCAATGTATTGCTCAATAAGAACTGGGCCAAATTCAAAGAAATGTCTCCCGGCCTGGCTGTTTCATATTTCAAAGGTTTGCACAAGCATATTGATTTTGCTGGTACCCTGGCAGGATCGTTTGTAAGAGAAGGTCTCCGTGACAAGGTATTCAGCAGTGATAAATTTTTGCTGGAAGCTGATGCGGCGCTCAATCTTAAACTGGTATCAGAAAAATACTGGGTGCAGCCTTACGCGATCGCTGGTGTGGGTGCTTCAATGTATGACGGCAGCTATTTCGGCGCTTTCATCCCGGTTGGTTTAGGTTTCAAAGTGAATTTTTATGATGATACCCACCTGTTTGTTAATACTCAATACCGCATTCCTGTTACCCGGGAAACCTCCAATTACCACCTGATGTACCAGATCGGCATAGCGGGCCGTGTAGGTAAAAAAGCAGAACCCGTGGTACTGAAGCCATTGCCTCCTGTGCCACCTCCTGATACCGATAATGATGGTATCATTGACAGTTTAGATAAATGTCCTACTGTTCCAGGCCTGGCAAAATATGATGGTTGTCCTATCCCTGATACTGATAAAGATGGTGTGAATGATGAAGAAGACAAATGTCCTTCAGTGCCAGGTTTGGCCAAATACCAGGGTTGTCCTATCCCTGATACAGATAATGATGGTATTAATGATGAAGAAGATAAATGTCCTTCTGTTGCAGGTGTGGCCCGCTACCAGGGTTGTCCTGTTCCTGATACAGATAAAGATGGTGTGAATGATGAAGAAGACAGGTGTCCTTCTGAACCAGGTCTGCCTGAGAACTTTGGTTGCCCTACATTGGAGCAATACAAATTCGATGCGAAGAAAGTACAGTTTGTTTCCGGAAGCGCTACGCTTACCAAAGCAGCTAAAGCTGAGTTGGATAAAGGAGCTACTATCCTGAGTGAGCATCCTGATATTAAGATCTCTATTGAAGGGCATACTGATAATACAGGTAAAGAAGCAGCTAACCAGAAGCTTTCTGAAAAGAGGGCAGAAGCGGTGAAAGCTTATTTTGTGAAGAAAGGTATTAGTGCGGATAGATTAGTGACTGTGGGTTATGGTCAGTCTAATCCTATTGCTGATAATAAGACAGTGAAAGGACGTGCGGAGAATAGGAGAGTAGAGTTTAAAGCTGCGAAGTAATAGAGTAGAGATATTCTTATAAAGTTGAAAAGGATGAAAGAATTTTTCTTTCATCCTTTTTTATTGAGAGTATTTGTTTGAAAAACTAATTTGAATTTTAGTGACGTGAAATCACCTCCTTGTAAATGGGTAGAAAAACATTTGTTTGTTATAATTGAAACCCTTTACATTCATTTTATGATTTGTTAAAAAAGGACTAATGGCGAAGTTGACTATTGCTCTTGCAATTTTAATAATGAAATATCAAGGGAATCAAGGGAAGCATTATACTATACAAAAGGTGTCAGTTTTGCTTTCAGGTTTTTTTTCACTTTTTGTTGTTGGGATAATAAGGTCTTTTACTTTAAAGGATAATAGCTATTATTTTTTCCTCTTTTTGGGAATTTGGGTACTGTTTTTCCTTTTGCATTATACTTGGGTTTTAAGAAAGAAAATGCTACGGCATAGGTTACATTACAAAGAATATAAACGGTATCTACTGTTTTTTATACTCTTTATGATCGTTACAGTTTTGTTGTTCATAATACCCCGATATGCTTCGATAAATAAAAAGCAAGTGAATATTTTATATGCTTGGGGAAGGTGATTAAACATCATATAAAGTAAGAGCTGCAAGGTCGGCTATCTAATACCTCGAAGGTTCACTCGTAGCCTCTCACTCCTTCTTCTCCTTCTTCCCAAACAACCTCTTAAAAAATCCCTTCTTCTTCGGCTGCTCCTCCGCCGATCCGATCGGCTTGCTATCCGTCACATTCTTCTTCTCATCCTTCTTACTACTCGTATCTTTTTTCACCGGTTTATCTTCATCCACCACCGGTTTTGATTCAGGTCCAATATACTCATGAACATTATAATCCGTTGCTTCTCCCACACCCTGATCCACACCTTCCGCTCCCGGCTCTACCTGTTCTGTTGTAGGAATATCATCCGCACTGTTAATATGCAATTGAATATCGGCTGGCTGAACAAACCTGGCGTCTTTATCTATACCTAATGTTTTATCAGCATAAACTTTCTGAAAGAATTTTTCCCAGATAGGCATCGCCGCACGGCCACCATAACCGAGATTGTTTTCAATCCTGATAAAACGGTCATCGCAACCGATCCATACGCCACCGAGCAGTTGTGGTGAATATCCCATGAACCAGCCATCGGCATTGTCATTAGTCGTACCTGTCTTACCCGCCATTTCCAATGCGCCAAGACGGGAACGGAGACCTGCTGCTGTACCGAAATCCACTGTACCCTGCATCATCCTTGCCATATTGTAGGCAGTGGCTTCGCTGACAGCTTCTTTGCGGTTCACGCTATAGTCAAAACGTTTGATCACGTTTCCGTTACGGTCTTCAATACGGCTGATAAAATAGGGTTTGGTGGAGAAACCTCTTCCGCCAAAAATGCTGTAGCCCCACATCATTTCAAACAAAGAAAGATCGCAGGCTCCTAATGCGATAGAGGGGAATGCATCCACTTTGGTAGGGATATTGATCCTTCCAAGGAATTCTGCAAATTGTTTGGGGCCTACCTGTTTCATGATAAAGGCAGTAGCGCAGTTACGTGAGCCTGCCAGTGCAGAAGCCATGGTCATGGTTCTTCCGCTGCAGGATTTGGTGGTAGCCGGTACCAATTGACCGTTGCCAAAATTCTGTTGCTGGTCTATCACTTCTGTTTCAGGAGTGAATCCTCTTTCTTCCATTGCCTGTGTGTACAGCAGGGGTTTGATAGTTGAACCTACCTGCCTTTTGGTGCGCATGTTGGCGTGGTCAAGCTTATACGTTTTAAAATCAATGCCACCTACCCAGGCTCTTACTTCACCGGTTTGCGGGTCCATTACCATGAAAGCTGTTTGCAGCATCTGGCGATGGTATTTGATAGAATCGTAAGGCGTCATTATTGTATCTCTTTGCCGGTTGCTGTTCCAGGCAAAAATTTTCATGGGCGTTTTTTTATAGAAGGTGGCTTTGATCTCTTTATCGCTTAAGCCATCTTCTGCCATGTTTTTCCAGCGGTCGCTGGCTTTCATGGATGCTTCCAGCACGTTCTCATGCTCTTTCCATATTGAACCGGTCTTCAGCTTGGCCTGCGCCATCAATGCTTTTTGCAGGGTAGGCATGTGGGAAGCCACGGCTTCTTCTGCATATTCCTGCATGCGTGGATTAATGGTAGTATAGATCTTCAATCCATCTTTATAAATATCATATTTCCCTCCATCGGGTTTTTCTATTTCTTTTAAGGCAGTCTTCACTTCGTCTCTCAGCACTTCACGGAAATAAGGGGCATAACCATTGTTTTCATCCAGCTTATGATAGTTCAGTTTGATAGGCAATGCTTTTAAGCGTGCGCCTTCTGCTTCACTAAGCTTATCGTTTGCTACCATTTGCCCAAGTACCACATTGCGACGGTCCAGCGCTGCTTTGGGATTGCGCATGGGGTTATACGTATAGTTGGCTTTCAGCATGCCTATCAGCACAGCGGCTTCTTCTACTGCAAGCCTGTCGGGTTCTTTCTGAAAAAATGTGCGGGAAGCATTGCGGATGCCATAAATATTATCGCCAAAAGGAACAGCATTCAGGTAAAGTGTGACGATCTCTTCTTTAGTGAAATTTCTTTCCAGTTTAATGGCGATGATCCACTCTTTTATTTTTTCCACTCCTCTTTGCAATGAATTCCTGCTGCCCTGGCCCAGTAATGCTTTGGCCAATTGCTGGGTGATGGTGCTGCCGCCACCCTGGCGACCTGCGGTGAACACAGCGCGCAATGTAGAGCGTGTGTCAATGCCGGCGTGATCATAAAAACGTTCGTCTTCTGTGGCCACCAGCGCATTGATCACGTTGGGTGAAATATCACGGTATTTCACATTGCTGCGGTTGCCGCGATCGGTATAATATTTTCCCATCAGCGTGCCATCAATAGCATACACTTCAGATGCCTGCTGAATGGAAGGATTTTCCAGTTCCTGCAATGAAGGCATTTTGCCAAACACGCCAAAATTGGCCAGCAGGATCAACAATACAAGCGCACCAAATCCTCCAAGAAAAATATACCAGAAAATGCGAACAGATTTTTTCATATTGAAATGAGTTGTTATTCTTACTTACCCGACAATCTACACACTTTGCCTTTCGAAATTAGCAAAATCAAGTTAAAACTTACCCGGCACCATTTTCTCCAGGAACTGCGTGTAGGCATTGATGTCTTTATTGCCTTTGAGCACTTCCAGGTTCTTGTCTGTAATGATTGAGTATGTGTATTTTCCGCCTTTTAGCCAGGGCACTATCTCGCTGGAAGTTTTGGGTTTTGTCTGATCAACATAAGCGATCGCTTCGGCAGCATTTTTGAAAGGACTGATCAGCAGCAAGCGGTTATCATTGTCAATTTCAACCAGTTCAGCCTGCATGTTTTTATTGAAATATGTATCACGGTTGTAACGGTAAAATGCATTCCGTGCTTCGTTCACAAACACCGGGTCTACTTTATTAAGAATAATGACCACATAATGCGGTGTTTCTGAATCGAAGTTGAACGGACTTCCGGGAGGAACAGGTTGTTTGGTGATTAATGTACTGTCTTTCATAGCAGTAGTATCCTGCACAACTGTACTGTCTTTAGCTATTTTAATATTTTTCTGCACCATACCCGGAGCGCCTGGGGCCGGAGCTTTCACTCCAAGACTGTCTTTTGTTCCCGGCATCTTAATATTCGTCTTCACCATGGAAGGCGGTTCGCTTGTTTTGGGAGCGGGCGCTACTGTTACAGGCTGTTTTTGCGTGGTGTCTTCCACAGGCATCTTGATCACCATATTGCGCAATTCTTCTTCTATTTCTTTTCTGCGGTTCAATACATCCAGCAGTGTTTTTGCTTTCTCAGACAAGGGGTGACCGGTGAACTGTCCAATGATATTGTTCAATACTTTTTTAGCTACACTGTCTTCGCGTTGTTTGACATAATACACTGCTTCGATATACAGCAATTGCGGTGTCCAGTAGTTGCGGCCATAAATGCTGTCGGCTGTTTTTTTCTGCGCTATAGCTTCGGTAAAGCTGCCTTCAATAAACAGATCGTATATTTTTTCATATAATTTGGTTGCTTCTGGTTTCGGACCTTTTGCCTGGGGATCTTTACCTGTATTGACGATGGTTGTGTAATTGCTCTTGTTGAACTGCTGATCCATTTGTTTTTTAATAGCTTCAGCTTTTGCAGTTTCTCCCTGCTTGTTGTAACAGAAATACAGGTTGAATAAAACTTCATCCATTCTTGGCGATTGTGGGAAACGGGTGCGCAGGTCTTCCAGTACAGGAGTGCCGTGTGCACAATCTTCCAATTCCTGGATAAACGTACTGCCCAGGTTGAACATGGCGTTGCGGATGGAATCGTTGGATTGCTGCAGTTTTTCCGGTGTCAATGGAATGCGTCCATACAATGCATCAAATGTGATCTCTGCTGATTCTGCAGATGCTGAATCTTTACCCGCTGCACCGGCTGCAGCTATTGCTGCAGGATTATTGATCACGCCTGCCTGGGCAGCGCTTCTACGCCAGTTATCTGTATTCTTGCGACTTCCCCATTTGGAACGGAAATCGTTGTATCCTTTTTGCCTTGTTCCTGAATTATAAAAATACCATTCCCCTTTTTTATCTGAATCACCAAAGAGGGAAGGAGCGGACTGCACAGCGAATGCATTGCCGGTAGAAGAACCGCCTTCATCTTTCAATCCCTGCTGCCTGCGCAATTGCCGTACGAGTTTTTTTACTTTATCCTTGCGGTCGTCTTCAGAAAGTGCAGCCAATGACTGTAAGCTATCCTGCCTTGCAATGGTTTCTTTATAATCTGCGAGACGGGCCGACATGTTTTTTTTGATCGTGATCGCTTCAGGGTCTGTGATAGTAGGATCATCCATTTGCAGGCTGTCATAAAAATTAGCCGACTGACGGTACAATCCTTTTTCAAAAGATAATTCTGCCATCTGCATATACAGCCGGTTGCGGAGCCCTGAATTGCGGGAGATGTATTTGGTGCCGCGTGTCAGCATTTCCAAAGCACCTGCCGTATTGTTTCTTTCCAGTTCCATCTGCGCCGCCATGTAGTAAATAATATCGCGGTAATCGCTGTACTTATCCCTTTTTGCCATTTTGGTGAGGGTGGCAATATTCCTGTCGATATAATCTTTCTGGTTTTCGTCCTTGTTGACCCGGACACTGGCCAATCTTGCATAAATATCCATCACCGGGTCGGTGGTATGGTTGATGGCTTTTGCATACCATTCAGCAGAAGCATCAAAGCGGTTGGTGGTTTCATATAACTGTCCAAGCAAATATTCCCACCTGGCTTTTTCGTGTCTGTTGGTGGCATTGCTCAATGCCAGTTCGAGATGGGAAGCAGCACTGTCCCACATATTTTGTTTGTAAAATAAGAATGCCTGCACTTCTTCCAGGTCGTTGTGTAAGCGGGAAGGGAACAGCGTATCATGTTTGAGAACCTGTATCAGCGCTGATGCGTCGGAGAAGCGGTCCTGTGCCAGGTGATTCCGGATCTGCCAGATAAAGGCATCGTTGCGGCTGGGCGGTTCTGAAAACACCCGCCGGGTAAAACTGTTCTTTTCCTTGCTGGAAATGCTGAGCGCGTTATTGCCATCCCGGGCGCTGCCGATAGTTTTGTAATAACCGTCATTTTCTTTTTCAGCAAAAGCATAGTTGATGAACTGGAACATCAGGTAGGCTGAATCGAATTCCTTTTTGAGATAATAGGAGGCGCCCCAGAGCAGGTAGAGGTTGTCGGCCCAGTCGTTGCGCAGGTCGTGCAGCGCTATGCCGGTCTGTGCTTTGTAGGAAATGGAATCCAGCTGGATGCTGTCGGCGGCTGTAACGTCGAGGCTGTAGTTGTAGAAGGGCAGGAGCCGGGAATAATCATCTTTAAAAGAAGCTTTTGCCCGGGTCAACACATCATTTAGCTTATTATTTGCGTTAAAGAAGTAGTTGTAATGGGTGATCGTGTTCTGGATAAAGCGTTTCGGCCCCTTGATCTTTTTATCGGTAGGGGTTTTTTCAGCGCGCAGGGTGCGGTTTTCAAATTCCTTTGGTTTTTTGAAATCAAAACTAAAGCCCATTTGTCCCCAACAATTGGATGCCAGTTGGGAAAAAACAAGGAGCCAAAAAGCAGTGAGCGTGATATATCTGGCCGAGAACATTATAGGGGGTAAGATGAATTCTTAATAACTGAAATTCAGATAATTTAGTATAAAAATAGGGCAATTTTTTTTATGGCAATTACCCCCATTTCTTACCTTTAGCTTCTTTTAAAATTCAGATATGGCAAAACTGGACGCAGAGTCAACGCTGCAAAGGCTCCGCAATCGCTACAGGCTGGTCGTAATGAACGATGATACGTATGAGGAGGTGGTTACATTTAAATTGTCCAGACTCAGTGTTTATATAGGGTTGAGCACAATTTTTGTTGTGTTGGTCGGACTAACGGTAGCCCTGATTGTTTTTACGCCGTTAAAAT
Organism: uncultured Chitinophagaceae bacterium; assembly: GCA_965990355.1. Classification (GTDB taxonomy): domain Bacteria; phylum Bacteroidota; class Bacteroidia; order Chitinophagales; family Chitinophagaceae; genus Terrimonas_A. The sequence goes on along the minus strand of CBHEUU010000095.1, from coordinate 1,270 downwards.
ACTATATCCCCGGCTATGATGATCTCAAAGTAGGACGGGAATACCGCCAGATGAAATACCGTGTGGATTCTCTGGAAAAAGCTGTAAGTTACCAGGCGAAATATATTGAGAATATAAAGAAAGTATTGAGCGGGGATGCCACAGCAGTTTTGGATACAACACAACTGCAGGTACCCAAAGATGAATTGTCGGACGATTGATGGTGCCAGGTGAAATGCGGGAACAGAAAAACCAGTTTTGCTTCGTATAAAAAATCAATATCTATGTTTAACGCTAAAAACAAAACCGACATGCAGACGGAAAAATCAACCGGCAACGGCACCACACTCATCGGCGCCGGAACTACCCTCAAAGGAGATATCAGCAGCAACAGCGACCTGCGAATTGATGGCACTATCATCGGCAATATCACCAGTTCAGCCAAAGTGGTGATAGGCGCCAATGGCGTAGTGGAAGGAGATATCACCGGCAACCAGGCAGATATTATTGGTAAAGTAACCGGTAATGTGAAAGCCAAAGACCTCCTGCAACTTCGTGGGGATTCTGTAGTGAATGGTAATCTGTATGCAGGCAAACTGCAGGTGGAACCTTCTGCTACATTCAACGGTCAATGTCATATGGGTGGTGCTACTGCTGATAAAATTGAACTCAGCAAAGTAAGCCTGAACGGGAATGGACAAAAACTCGCCATCCAGTAATTCAAAGAACAGTCTACGCCGTTATGCCGCGCTGGGCACCGAAATGCTGGTGTCCATTGGCATAGCTGTGTTCATAGGGCTTAAGGCAGATCAATGGCTGCATACCTTACCGTTATTCTCCTGTGTATTACCTTTGCTCGTCCTTATTGGGATTTTTTATAAACTGATACGGGAAACCGGTAATACCAAAAAGAATGAACCAAAGTAAGTGGGCCCTGCTGCGCCCGATGATGCTGGTGTTTGTACTCCTGAGCGCTTTTTTTATAACAGGCAAAAACTGGCTGGCAGAAAAAGGAATAGACAACCAGGTGCTGATCGTCGGCAACCTGCTTTTATTTGGCGTGTCATTATCTTCTTTCGTGCTTACACAACGAAGCTTTCGTGCAGATAACCCCCATGTTTTTGTAAGAGCTATTTACAGCAGCTTTATCATTAAGTTTTTTGTACTGGCTGCTGCTGCATTCATCTACATTATCCTTACCCGGAAGAATGTAAACAAACCCGCGCTGTTTGGTTGCATGGGCTTGTATATCATCTACACCTTTTTTGAGGTATCGTCCCTTCTCCGTTTA
>CBHEUU010000094.1:0-10676 GCA_965990355.1 uncultured Chitinophagaceae bacterium | reverse complement strand
AAACTCGATAACCAGTTTCTTCACTTTTTTATCCAGCTCCTCATTCACTGGTCCCGTATTTTCCCAACTCAATTTTTTCAATTGTTCATGCGCTTCCCATAAACGTTTCAATCCTTTTTCAGAAGCCTGCAAGGCTTCATTACTGAAATCGAGCGTGCTGCGGTAATGCGTTTGAAGAATAAAAAAACGGATCACCATCGGGTGATAAGCTTTTTCCAGGATGGGATTATCACCGCTAAACATCTGCGTCAGCGAGATCTGGTTGCCATAACTTTTTCCCATCTTCTTACCGTTGATGGTGATCATATTGTTATGCACCCAATAACGCACTGGTTCTTCATGATTGCAGATCGTGCTTTGTGCAATTTCACTTTCATGGTGCGGGAACATCAGGTCCATTCCACCACCATGAATATCAAAACGGCCGCCCAGGTATTTGGTAGCCATTGCCGAGCACTCGATATGCCAGCCGGGAAATCCCACACCCCAGGGACTTTGCCAGCGCATGATATGTTCGGGCGCTGCATTTTTCCAAAGGGCGAAATCTGCCTTATCCCTTTTTTCTTCCTGGCCTTCCAGGTCGCGGGTGGTTTCCAGCAGATCATCGATCACACGTCCGCTCAGCTTGCCATAGTCGTAGCTCGCTGCATATTTTTTTACATCAAAATAAACGGAGCCATTCACTTCATAGGCAAACCCTGCACGGATGATTTCCTGTATCATCCCGATCTGCTCTACGATATGACCTGTGGCAGTAGGCTCAATTGTTGGGCGGATGGTATTGAACTGTTCCATAGCCCAGTGAAAAAGATTGGTATACTTCTGCACCAGTTCCATCGGCTCCAGTTTTTCCAGTATGGCTTTTTTGGAGATCTTGTCTTCTGCATCCTTTCCTTCTTCTTCAAAATGGCCGGCATCGGTGATATTGCGCACATAGCGGACCTTGTATCCCAGGTGGGTAAGATAACGGAAGATAACATCAAACGTAATATAGGGACGCGCATGACCCAGGTGGCTTTCTCCGCTCACAGTCGGTCCGCACACATACATGCCCACATGTCCCGGCGTAATGGGAGTAAACACTTCTTTCTGGCGGCTGTAAGAATTATAAACTTTTAATTCACTCATAGTCGGCAAAAATAAGTCATCTCTTTGAGTCGGTTATTTTCCTTTGTCTTTTTCCGTGCTGATATCCGCTACCAGCATAAAATGATCTGAATACGGTTTTATCACCCTGTTGAAGGCATCGATCCGGAAATAAGGGTCTGCAAAAATGTAATCGATCCGGAGAGTAGGCGAAAGGGCGGAAAATGTTCTGCCTATCCCGAAACCTTTTTTCAGGAAAGCATCCTGCATATCGCCACGGACCTGTTTGTAGGTATACGAATTGGGAACATCATTCAGATCGCCGCAAAACAAAACTGGATGAGGGCTATCGCCCAGCACCTGGGCAACAATATCCGATTGTATTTTGCGGCCCGACATTGCTCTTCTCAGTTTGGAAAAAATTATTTTGGAATTGGACACCATGCCGTCTTCACCCTCTCTGATCTTCTCGATCTTTTCGTAATCTGTATTGCTGAATTGTATCGACTGAAGATGTGTAGTGTATACCCTGATCGTATCATCACCCACTTTTATATCAGCATGCATCAACGCATCTGGCAGGGTTGGCCTCGGATAACGGATCAGCCCGCTGTCAATGATCGGGAAGCGGGAAAAAATAACACTGCCGGTAAAATGTTTATCACCATCATCATCATGCGAAAAAAAATAATAAGGATAGTTGAAATGCTTGCTGATATAGGTAAGGTTGGGATAATAATCGGAAGCCTGTGAATGAAAGAACTCCTGCAGGCAAATAATATCAGCATTGGTTTGCTGTATCTGCTCCATCATCCGGAGACGGGTTTGGCTGCCTTTATTATTGTTCCGCTTCATTTCAATAAAACGTGCTACGTTCCAGGTTGCCAAACGGATGGAAGAGCTTTTACTGGCCGTCATGGATGGCTTATTACCTGATGGATGGAATGCGAAAAAGATGCTGATGCCCCTGATGCCAAACAGCAGGACGATAGCAGAGATAAGTGTGAGTTTTCTTTTTACAAAAAGCCAGCCTATCAGGAACAGAATAACGATCACCAGCAGTACCGGGAAACCAAGTCCCATGAGAGAAATAAACCACCAGCGGTCCGGGTCAACAGAAGGCGCGAGGCAGGCTAGCAGGAAAAGGAGTGCTGCCGCAATGTTGAGGAAGATGAGGGATCCTTTGGTGAATTGGCGAACCTTACTGGACATGGAACGAATTTCGTTTACTTTTTGCCTTGATGCAAAAAGTAACAAAAAAAATCAAGGCTGAAGCGAAATGGCTGGAAATTACAGAGCTATCTTTTAATCAGATATCTTCTTTACTGGCTCTTTTCAGGAGTTCTTTTTCTTCTTCTGTAAGGGAATTATAGCCGCGAAGATTGATTTTATCGAGGATTTCGTCGATGCGCTGGGCAGTGACGTTGGGGGTCTTTTTATAGGGTCGGGAGGAAGACTTGTAGAAGAGTTCCTGTTTGATATTCCTTCCTTTTTTGGGTTTGTCGGGGTTGAAGAGGTCATTTACCCAGTCGTAAACACGGTTCATCCATTCGCCCCAGTCGTGACCACGGCGGAAGGAGTAAACGAAAAGGAAGCCGGTGAGTGCGCCGGCTAGGTGGGCGATATGCCCGCCGGGATTGTTGAGCGGAATGGTGGCGAGATCTATTACGAGGTAAAAGACGGTGATGATCCAGATAGGAATGCCGCCATTCAGCATAGGGAAAATGCGGTAGCCGGGAGCGATGGTGGTAACTGCCGCTGCGATGCCCATTACGCCGGCAGAGGCGCCAAGGGCGGAAGCTACGGGCAGCAATGGCTTCAGGGCCGGGAGGAAATTATAAGCCAGGACAAAGGACAGTGCTCCGGCCAATGCTCCATATAGGTAAATAGGAATTATTTTACGGTTACCGGTCAGGTCCTGCAGAATATAGCCAAAGGTCCATAACCAAAGCATGTTGCCAACGATATGCCATATGCCGGTATGCACGAACATATGGGTAATGATGGTCCAGGGTCTGGTGATAAGCTCATGCGTATCGGCAGGCAGGGCAAACCATTTCAGTACGCGGGCATTGAATAAAGCTATGGGGTCGGCTCCGGGTGTGTTGTGTTGCAGGTAATAGATGGCCTGAATAAATGCCAGGATCACAAACAATACCAGGTTAATGGCAATGAGGGTGATCAGCGCATTTTTTGCCTGCGCGAGAGAGAGGCGTGTTTGATATTCCTGTTCGTGATAGGCCATACTGCGAGTTAATTATTAGAAGACAAAAAGCTTGAAAACGCTGCTTTTTTCTTTCTCATTCCCATTTTTAATAAAACGTCCGGCGGTTGGTTTTGTTCCAAATAAATACAATTATAAGGCCGGTTATTGCGCCTCCGAGGTGGGCGAAATGGGCCACGGTATCACCAGCAGAATTGCGGATAGCCAGGAATAATTCTAGAGCCCCGTATATAAAAACAAACCATTTTGCTTTGATAGGAATTAGAAAATATACATAGATAAGAGTATTGGGAAATAAGTAGCCGAATGCAGCCAGGCAACCAAAAATGGCACCTGAAGCGCCTACAGTAGGAACATTTACTTTAAATCTTGGAGAATTCACCAGTTCCAGTTGGTACTCTGCAGGCATAACCCTGAAAGTGGCCATAATCGGCTCCATCTCGAAATATAAAATGATCAAATGCAATACAGCTGCTCCCAGGCCACAGATAATATAGTATTGCAAAAATTTTTTCGCTCCCCAATAGTTTTCCAACTGACTTCCGAACATCCAAAGGGCCAACATATTAAAAAGTATGTGGTCAAGGCCGCCATGCAGGAACATATAAGTCAGAAGCTGGTGCGGCTTAAAAAAAACAGAATGCACATCATGAAGAGCAAACAAATCCACAAACGTATTTGAGTTGCTCCAAATGGTTTCTTGTGCAATAAAAATCAGGACATTAATTATGATGAGGTTTTTTACAACCGGAGGAAATGCATTTGGCCTGTAATATCTAAAATCGTTCATATCCCACAAATTTAAGCGAAGAGAGCAACAGGGAAAGGGAAAAGAGGTTTGTTATTGGCTTTTTAGCCTTTTGTTTTGAGTTTAAGTTGTACCACATTCTCAATATGCAATGTATGCGGAAACATATCCACCGGCTGGATCTTCGTCACCTCATATTTCTCATCCAGCCAGTTCAGGTCGCGGGCCTGGGTAGCAGGATTGCAGCTAACATATACAACCGTAGGCGCAGCCATCTCCAGGATCTTCCTTACCAGCTTCTCATGCATGCCTGCACGGGGCGGATCGGTAATGATCACATCCGGTTTGCCATGGGCAGCAAAAAAGTTATCATCACAAATATCTATTACATCGCCTGCATAGAATTCTGCATCCTTTAACTGGTTAAGGGCCGCATTTTCTTTGGCATCTTCAATCGCCGCTTCAATCACTTCCACGCCGATTATTTTTTTAGCCCCCGGACTCACAAAAATGCCGATACTACCAGTGCCGCAATACAGGTCATACACCGTTTCCTTTCCAGTAAGCTCCGCAAAATCGCGGGTCACACGGTAAAGCTGTTCTCCCTGGCGGGTATTCGTCTGGAAAAAGGATTTCGGCCCGATCTTGAAAAAAAACTCCTGGCCACCCTCAGCAGCAGTCAGTTTTTCTACTACATATCCTTTGCCATGATAGGCCACAGGCTCAAGGTCATGCAGGCTATCATTCTTCTTTGTATTGATCGTATACAAAAGAGTGGTAATAGAAGGGAATTTCTCTAAGATATAATCGAGTAACGCCTTACGTTTTGGTTCATCGTCTTCACCAAAAACAATATTCACCATCAGTTCGCCGGTAGTACAAAGACGGACAAGCATGGTACGCAAAAGGCCTTCATGATTCCGTATATCATAGAAAGAATACTCATGCTGACGGGCAAATTCTTTAATCGCCAGGCGGATGGCATTGGTAGGCTCCGCCTGCAGATAGCAGGTTTCTATGTCCACTATCTTATCAAACATGCCGCGGGCATGAAAGCCTACCACATCCTGCATACCATTAACAGCAGGGTCATTCAGCTCTTCGCGGCTCAGGTAGCGTTTGTTGCCAAACGTATATTCCATCTTATTGCGGTAATACCGCGTATCAGCTGCCCCGAGAATGGGTGCTATCGGCGGCAATGCCACTTTACCGATACGCTGCAGATTATCCTTTACCTGCTTTTCCTTGTATTGCAATTGCTTTTGATATGGCAGCATCTGCCATTGACAACCCCCGCAAACTCCAAAATGTTGGCAAAAAGGAGTCGCCCTCTCCGGGGAATAGGAATGAAATTTTAGCGGCACACCCTCGGCCCAGTCCTTTTTATTCCTTCCCAGGCGTACGTCCACCACATCACCCGGCACCACACTTTCAATAAAAATGACTTTTCCATCCACTTTCGCAAGGGATTTACCTTCTGCGGCGTAGTCCTCCACCAGGACATTATGGAGAACGATGTTTTTCCTTTTTCTACTCACGGGCGCGAATTTACGAATAGTCGCCGAGTCGGGAGTTCTCTTCCCGTTTTGTGTCACCCCGGACCTGGTTTAGAACACTTTCTACAATAGTTCACTAAGATCCGGGGTCTCCTCAATTTTAGGGGAGACCCCGGATCTTATATTCTTTAAACATGCAAGTGAACTAAACCAGGTCCGGGGTGACAATTGAAAGTGAACTCCTGATTCTCTGCTCTTTTTTGAAATGCGTTTTTTGAATAACTTTACTGACTATTCATTCTTATGAAAAATTTGATCCTCATTCCTTTATTGGGCATTACCGCCCTGGTTTCCGCACAAAAGGGATATGAAATAAAAGTGACGCTCAAGCCTATTACCAATCAATATATTTACCTGGGTCATTATTCCGGCAAACAGTTTCCTGTTGTCGATTCCGTTAAACTGGATGAAAAAAGTGAAGGTGTGTTCAAAGGAAACAAAGAACTGGGTGGCGGTATCTATATCATTGCCTACCCTAAAAAAGACCGTTTCCTGGAACTGCTGGTAGATAAGCAGCAACATTTTTCCATTATTGCCGATACAAGCGATCCCGTCAGGAAAAGAAAATTCATCAATTCTCCCGAAAATGATGCATTTACTCTCTACCAGCAGGAAATGATGGGAAAAGGGAAACTGATTGATTCATTCAATACCCGGCTGAAAAAATCTACCAACCCCAAAGACTCTGCTTACTGGAGCGGCCAGTTGAAAAAATCCACAGACGATATTTCAACTTTCCGCAAACAGGTGATGGCTAAAAACCCCAACTCCCTGATGAGCCTTTTAATGCAATTGATGGAAGAACCGAAAATTCCCGCTGCAGATAAGCATCCCAATGGTAAATATGATTCCACTTTCGCTTACCATTATTTTAAAGATCATTACTGGGATGGGATCAATTTCTGGGACGACCGTATCACCCGTACACCCGCTTCCCTGTTTGATGAGCGGCTGGATAAATATTTCAATACCCTGGTATACCCTTCCCCTGATTCCGTTAATAAAGAAATTGACCGCATGCTGGCCTTTGCAAGCCCAAGCAAGGAAGTGACCCGTGTTTTACTGGTCCGTTTTGTGACCCGCTATCTGAACATGAAATACATGTGGGAAGATGCCGTGTTCGTTCACCTGTTTGAAAAATATTTCGCACAAAAAGACTATGACTGGCTGACGCCGCAGGGAAAAAAACTGATCACCGACAGGGCTTACAGCCTGATGGCAAATATCATGGGCAATCCTGCAGAAAATATTTCACTCCCTGATACGGCAGGCAATACAAAAAACCTGTACGCCGATACATCGCGCTTCACACTCGTTTGCTTCTGGGACCCTACCTGCGGACATTGCAAAGAAACCCTTCCACTGCTCGATTCAATGTACCGGGCAAAATGGAAAGCCAATGGAGTGAAGATATATGCGGTGGCCAAAGAAACAGACGGAACAAAAAAAGACTGGCTGGATTTCATCCGCCAGCATCACCTGGAAGAATGGACCAATGTGTATTATTCCAAAGAAGAAGAAAGGTCGAGGATAGCTGCCAACATCCCCGGCTATTCCCAGTTGTATGATGCGCAAACTGTACCCGCCGTTTATTTGCTGGACAAAAACAAACGGATCATTGCAAAGAAACTGACCTGGCAGCAAACGGATGAGATACTGCAACTAAAATTGAAGCAACCCTGACACCACTATACATTACACCATTGAAACCATAACTATGATCAGAAACTGGCTGCCGGCGCTCGCCCTGTCTTTCATTGCAGGTTCGGCATCTTCGCAAACCTTATTCACCTATGGCCCCAATAAAGCCGATGCCAAAGAATTTATACGGGCTTTTGATAAAAACAACCAGCAGCCTGCCGCTGCAAAGGGTAAAGCCATGCGGGATTATCTTGACCTGTATATCAATTCCCGTTTGAAGATCCGCCAGGCATACGACCTGGGTTATGATACATTACCGCAAATAAGAGTGGAAGCAGAAAACCTGCGCAACCAGATCGTGGATAATTATATGAGCGATCCGGATGCCATCAGCCGTCTTACCAAAGAAGCTTTCCAGCGAAGCCAGAAAGATATTCATGCAGCACATATTTTCATTGCCTTTAACGGCGATACTGCTGCCGCCAGCCAGAAACTGGCAACCATTCAAAAAAGATTGGCCAAAGGAGATGATTTTATGCTGGTGGCACAGCAATTATCTGATGATCCTGCTGCCAAAACCAATAAAGGCGACCTGGATTATATCACGGTATTTACCCTGCCTTATGAACTGGAAAATATTCTTTATGCCACTCCTGCCGGTCATTATTCCAAACCTTATACTTCCAAAGCCGGTTATCATATTTTAAAAAACCTCGGCGAAAGAAAAGCTGCCGGCAAAATGAAAATACAGCAGATACTGCTGGCTTTTCCGCCTGAGATTACCCAAAGCAACCGGGAAAAGATCGCCCGGCTGGCAGATTCATTGTATCAGCGCATCAATAAAGGAGATGATTTTGGTAAGCTCGCTGCTGCTTTCAGCAATGACTATATCAGCGCTGCGCGCGATGGGAATACTCCCGATGTATCTGTAGGCCAGTATGAACCTGTATTTGAAAAAACCGTCTGGGCATTACCCAAAGATGGCGCTGTAAGCAAACCTTTCACCACCACACACGGCTATCATATTGTAAAAAGGATCGGCTGGGTACCCCTTGTTTCCAACCCTGCAGATAAAGAAAACAACCAGGCGCTGGAAATGAAAGTGAAATCGGATGACCGCTGGAAAACGGCAAAGGATTTTATTTATGCCAGGGTTAAAGCCAAACCCGGATTTCAACGCGCTTCATACAGTAACGCTGCTTTATGGCTGGCAACCGATAGCCTGCTTGGCGGCCGCCCGGTAAAAGGCTTTGAACAACAGGCAGAGCTATTTCATATTGGCAATTCGGTATATCGCATGTCCGACTGGATAAAATATGTGCAGATGTACCGTTATATGCCCGGTAGCGCCACCACAAGGCCTTATCCTGCACTGATGGAAGAGTTCAGTAATAATTCCATGTATCAGTATTATCGCGATCACCTCGAAGACTATAATGAAGAATTCCGCAACCAGATGGCTGAATTCCGCGATGGCAACCTCTTCTTTGAGATCATGCAAAGGGAAGTTTGGAATAAAGCGCAAACCGAGTCTGCAGCCCTGTTATCACTGTATGAAAAAAACAAAGCGCAGTATAGCTGGCAGCCCAGTGCTGATGCTGTTATCTTCTTTTCTTCGGATCAAACTACTGCGAAATCGCTGGCTGATGAATTGAAAAAAAATCCTGCCGGATGGAAGGCGTTGGCTGAAAAACTAAGTGAAAAAGTAGTGGCCGATTCTGCGCGTTATGAATGGGCTCAATTGCCGGGAAACAATGGAAAAGATGCACCGAAAGCCGGCACTATAACATCGCTTAATATAAATCAAACAGACAATACAGCTTCTTTTGCTTATATCATTAAAGTGTATCCTCAGCCTGGTCCTCGCTCTTTTAATGACGCAAGAGGATTGGTGATGAACGACTACCAGGTATTACTGGAAGAGCAATGGATAAAGGAATTGCGGAAGAAATATCCCGTAACAATTGATGAAAAGGTATTGACTGAGATCAGTAAATGATCTTAGAGCACTTGCCTCACCACATCCGCTACCATATGCGGTTTGCCCAGTGTGTAATAATGCAGCACCGGTACGCCGTTTTTCTTCAGGTCCTGTGATTGGTGAAGCAGCCATTCTTTTCCTATTTCTTCTACGTCCAGGTCGGTCTTGCATTTCTGTATCTCGTTGGCAAGATCAGCAGGAAGGTCAATATGGAATGTTTTAGGCAAAACGGTCAATTGTTTCTTATTGTAAATTGGCTTTAATCCTGGAATGATCGGCACTGTGATGCCAACTTCACGGCAGGCTTTTACAAAAGAGTAATATTTTTCATTGTCGAAAAACATCTGGGTCACGATATAATCGGCGCCGCAATCCACTTTCTCTTTCAGGTGACGGAGATCGGTTTGCATATTAGGCGCTTCAAAATGTTTTTCAGGATAACCTGCTACGCCAATACAGAATTCCGTTTTCTGTGTGCCTTTCAGGTCTTCTTCAAGGTAAATGCCGGCATTGAGATTGGTCACCTGTTTCAATAATTCGCTGGCATAGCGGTGGCCACCGGGTTCTGCATCAAAAGCGGTTTCATTTTTAGCTGCATCACCGCGAAGCACCAGCACGTTGTCGATGCCGAGATAACGGAGATTGATCAATGCATCTTCGGTTTCATTGATATTAAACCCACCACAGATCAGGTGTGGCACAGTATCAACATTATATTTGTTCATGATAGCTGCACAGATGCTTTCTGTACCGGGACGTTTCCGGATCACCACTTTTTCAAAACTGCCGTCGGCACGTTTCTTAAAAATATGTTCACTACGGTGATACGTAACGTTGATATAGGAGGGCTTGAATTCCATCAAAGGGTCAAGATGCTTGTACAAAGCTTCAATTCCTTTTCCTTTCAGCGGAGGCAGCACTTCAAAAGAAATCAGCGTTCCTTTTGCCTGGTTGATATGATCAATAACTTTCATCAGTATCTCTTATTTTTTGGCCCTTTGGCTATTCATTGGGGTGCAAATCTAATGCAGAAAGGTCTTAATTGAAAGAATAGCTAAAACTTCATTCCTGTCATATATTCAGGCCGGCATACCTTATTTTTGCCACCCATGTCAATAGCAATTTATGCCAAAGACCTTGTAAAACGATACGGTAAGCGCACTGTCGTGAACCATGTCAGCTTCGAGGTTGGGCAAGGAGAGATCGTAGGCCTGCTGGGCCCCAATGGTGCCGGTAAAACCACTTCGTTTTACCAGGTGGTGGGGCTTGTGCGTCCCGATGAAGGAAAGGTGTTCTTAGACCAGGAAGACATTACTTCGCTGCCCATGTATAAGCGCGCCAAGATGGGGATCGGCTACCTGCCACAGGAAGCATCTGTATTCCGTAAGCTCAGCGTGGAAGACAATATCAGTGCGGTACTGGAAATGACCGGTCTTTCCA
>CBHEUU010000093.1:0-10802 GCA_965990355.1 uncultured Chitinophagaceae bacterium | reverse complement strand
CCTGAACCAGGTAATATTGTCCCGGTGCGATAGAACCCGACAATAAAGTAACCTGCCAGCTGCTTCCTGTTGCGCTGGCATATTGTACAGACCAGCCGGAAAGATTCACAGCGGCATTGGTTGGATTAAACAATTCAATAAAATCATTTTTGTAAGTAGCTCCGCTGTTGCCGCCACCGCCGTACACCTGGCTAATGACAACCTGGGAGAAGCCGGAATAACAAAAAAGCAAAGCCAGGCAACTGCCCAGCAATCGTAGGTAGATTTTTCTCATAATAGTCTGTTTGATGGATAAGGAACATGTTATCAATAAAAAAATAAAATGTAACCATACAGCAATTGCTGCATTGAATTAACAATGGTGGTGAAAGAAATGGCTTGTATTAATGACTGGGAAAGTTTTTCGAGGATTGGTCAACTAAACTAAGTAATAAAAAAATACAAAGTTTGAAGGCCATGTAAATTTATTCTTACTAAAAGGGGCTGGGAAAATTACGAAGATGCGCGGACATCTATTACACGCATTTGCAGGCTTTTTTCTCCGTTCCATTCATTCTCATCCAGTTTAAACACAATGTCTACGGGTTTCTTATTAGTGAGCAACTCCATTTTATCTGCCATATTAAACCCAATACCTGTAAGCGTAGCACTTTGTTGGCGAAGAGAAAATTTGAGATGTAAGTCCTTTACGATTTTGGAGAAGCCTGTATCCGTTACCCCGCGGGCAAGAAATACGGGGCGGAGATTTTCAGGACCAAAGGGTTCCATCTGGCAAAGGATATTATAGAATGGCCATTGGATATCCTTGAACCCGATCTCTGTATCAATAACAATTTCGGGGATGAGCAGATCGGGATTGATAGTAGCGGATACCACTTCTTCAAATTTTTTCCGGAATGCATCCACCTGTTGCAGTTCCAGTGTCATACCGGCTGCAGCAAAATGGCCACCATAACCGATAAGATGTTCCCGGCAGGCATGAATGGCTTCATAGAGATTAAAGCCAGGTACACTTCGGGCGCTGCCGGCCGCATATTCTCCTGATTGGGTGAGTACGATAGTTGGGCGGTAATAATTTTCAATCAGGCGGGAAGCAACAATGCCAACCACGCCTTTATGCCAATGGGATTGGAATACAACAGTGGATTTATTTTCTGCCCATTCCAGGTTTTCGCTGATAAGGGCCAATGCTTCCTGGGTGGTGCTGCTGTCGGCTTCTTTCCTGTCGGTATTATCACTGTGAAGCATTTCTGCATAGAGCAATGCTTCTTCATAATTTTCTGCTACAAACATCTGTACCGCTTTACTTGCATCATCCATCCGGCCTGCTGCATTCACTCTTGGGGCGATCATGAATACCAGGTTATGAATATGCAAAGGCAGTTGCAGGTTGCTCAGCTGGCATAAAGCTTTAATGCCATTATTGGGTTTTTCATTGGCTTTTTTAAGTCCATGAAAAGCCAGTATCCTGTTCTCACCGGTCATTGGAACAATGTCTGCTGCAATAGCTGTGGCCAGAAGATCAAGGTATTCAAAAGCCCATTCGGGGGGAAGCTCCATTTTTTGTGCGAGGGCAGTCATCAATTTAAACCCGACACCGCACCCGCAAAGTTCTTTATAAGGATAGGGGCAATCTTTTTGTTTGGGATTGAGGATGGCTACTGCTGGCGGAAGCTCATTGTCGGGCAGGTGGTGATCGCAAACCACGAAATCGATGGATAATTCTTTTGCATAACCGATCAGGTCTATTGATTTAATCCCACAATCGAGTGAGATGATCAGGGTGAACCCGTTTTCTTTGGCAAAATCAATTCCTGCTTTGCTCACTCCGTATCCTTCGCGATAGCGGTGGGGGATATAAAAATCCAGGTGAGGATGTATTCTTTTTAAAAATGAATACATGCTGGCTACTGCTGTAGTGCCATCCACATCGTAATCGCCGAATACCAGTATTTTTTCTTCTGTAGTGATGGCATGAGTAATTCTTTCAACGGCTTTGTCCATGTCTTTCATCAGACATGGATCATGCAATTGGTCCAGTCGTGGACGGAAAAAATCACGGGCTTCATCAAAGTTGCGGATGCCGCGCTGGGATAATATCCTGCAAAGCACGGGGTGTATGTTCAGGGTCTGACGCAGTTCTGCTGCTGCGGCTGCATCTTCGCTCTTTATCGTCCATCTTTTCTGCGTCATAAACTATCAGCTGAATCAATACTTACGGTCTGTTACATAAAGCACCAGGTCCTGGAGTCCTTTACGGGCGGGTGATTCGGGGAACTGGGCCAGTATATCCAATGCTTCTTTTTTATACTCGTTCATTTTATCAGTGGCATATTTGATACCGCCGGCTTCGTTTACTTTACTGATCACCCAGTTTACTTTTTCTTTGTCTGTATTCTTGTTTTTAAGAATGTAGATAATACTTGTCCGGGTCTTCCTGTCGGTGTTATTCAAGGTATAGATCAGCGGAAGGGTCAGTTTTTTTTCTTTGATGTCGTTACCGGTTGGTTTTCCAACATTTTCACTGGAATAATCGAAAAGATCGTCTTTTATCTGGAAAGCGATACCGGTTTTTTCCCCGAAAAGGCGCATTTTTTCGGCAATTTCATCGTTATGGCTCGTTGACCAGGCGCCGGCAGAGCAGGCGGAGGCGAGGAGAGAAGCAGTTTTATTGCGGATAATCTCAAAATAAATGTCCTCGCGCAGGTTTAGCGACCGTGATTTCTCCAGTTGCAGCAATTCGCCCTCACTCATTTTCCTGACTGCATCTGAAAGGATATGCAGGATCCGGTGATCATTATTGTCAAGGGAAAGCAGTAATCCTTTTGCCAGCAGGTAGTCGCCCACCAGTACCGACACCTTATTTTTCCAAAGTGCATAGACGGAAAAAAAGCCACGGCGTTCTTCTGAATCGTCTACTACATCATCATGCACAAGGGTGGCAGTATGCAGCAATTCCACGAGGGAAGCCGCGCGGTAAGCGGGTTCTGTCACTTCTCCGCATAGTTTGGCCGACAGCAGCACAAACATTGGCCGGAGCTGTTTCCCCTTCCTTTTTACAATATAACGCATGATGCGATCAAGCAGGGGCGTCTGACTTTTCACCGCTTCTCTGAAGCGGGATTCGAAGATTTTCAGCTCGTTTTCAATTAGTCCAAGAGGAAGGCTCATAATAAAAAGGGCAATTTACGCCGCAAAAAATAAATGGGGGTTCATGCAACTAAACAGTTGCTTTTTTTGACTAAGTACTTGAAAAATAACAGGAAAAGCCTGAAATAATTTTCACAAAAATTTGGTAATTAAGGTCTAAAGCATAATTTTGCTCTTTGTTAGGACATTGTTTTTTCGTAAATCTTAATCCTTAAGTTATGGTAAGCAAAAAGTACACTCTATTGGCAGCGTTGTTCTGCCTCCTGGCGACATATAGCTTCTCCCAGGTGAAAACTGGTAGTAGTTATGATGTTTCAGATTCATCCGTCGTTCCGGCTAAAAGGATGCCTCAGCATACCGAATTCCTGAACGGTACCTATAATTTTCCTGCAAAACCCCGGAATCAGTGGGAAATAGGTGTTAAATATGGGATCTCACACATTGCCGGTGACGTTCCTTCAACTTTCTTCACAGTTCCCAACTTCGGCGTTCACATCCGTAAATCATTCGGTTATGTGTTTTCTGCACGTTTGGAATATGTATTTGGCGAACCAAGAGGCCTCAACTGGAAACAATCCAGTGCACATGCAGGTACTCCCTGGGCTACCAACAATTACACTACTTTCTACGGCAACTACAAGAGCAGAGTACAGGATCTCTCTTTACAGGGTATTATTACTTTGAACAACATCCGTTTCCACAAAGCTAAAACAGGCATGAATTTCTACGTGTTAGCTGGTATTGGTGGTTTGATCTATGACACAAAGTATAACCTCCTGAACGATGAAACCGGTACTTACTACCAGGCTGAATTCAATTCAATCGCTGGTGGTGTTTATGAGAACCGTAAAGACACTAAAAAAGCATTAAAAGACGTGTTAGATGATTCTTACGAAACACGTGCAGACAATGATAAACAAGTGCTCCCCACTTTGTTTGATGATACTTTCCGTCCCAGCTTAACTGTGGGTGCTGGTATCGCTTTCAAGCTGAGCAATAAATTTAACCTCGCCCTGGAAGACCGCTGGACATTTGTAAAAGATGACCTGCTGGACGGACAACGTTGGGCTGAGCAAGGTGACCTGACCCGTGATTATGATGCATTCCATTTCCTGTCACTGGGTCTGAACTATAACCTGGGTAGAAAAGCGGTTGAACCTCTGTACTGGCTGAATCCTCTGGATTATGCTTACAGCGAAATCCGCAACCCTCGCCTGATGAGGCTTCCAAAACCCGTACTGCCTGATAGCGATGGCGACGGTATCACTGACCAATTCGACCAGGAACAAACTCCTGCCGGTGCTCCTGTTAACTCACATGGTGTGAGCCTGGATACTGATGGTGATGGCGTTCCTGATTATAAAGACAAACAACTGGTTACTCCAACTTACTGCCAGCCAGTAGATGCTGATGGTGTAGGTAAATGTCCTTGCCCTGATTCAACTTGCTACGAAGGCCTGTTGATGAAAGCTAATGACTGCGCTACTACACTCGGCACACTGCCCAGCGTTACTTTCAAAGCCGGTTCCAACAACCTGAGCGATGACGCTAAAGCTGTACTGTCTACAGTAGCTGCAAGACTGCGCAACAGTCCTGAATGTAAAGTGGTTGTAGTTGGCTATTGCTCTTCCAGCAAGAAAGAACAGCAATTGAGCTGGGATCACGTAAATAAAGTGATCACTCACCTTGTTGAACAAGAAGGCATCAGCCAGGACCGCTTCATCTTCAACTACGGTCAGGAAGGTGGCGATTGCAACACAGTTGATCTCCGTGGCGCAAGCGCTGGTGAAGAAGGACCAAATACTGTGGCTCCTCCACACCCCAACCTGCGTAAAAAATAAGCTAGGCTTTACTTTTTGCTGATAGATAACCCTTCCGCGTCTGCGGAAGGGTTTTTTTATTCTACCGGCCTCTTTATCAAAACCTTAACTACGCTATTTTGGCAAAGTATCTTTTTTACGCAAGTTTTGTCGGTATCTATTAACTTTGCACACCTTTATGCGTTTTGTACCTGTAATAATAGCCTTGATTTTCCTGAGCAGCTGTAGCAAGGGAATCAGCAAGATCCTTAAGAGCCCTGACCCTGAATATAAATTACGGGTAGCTGAGAAATATTTTGTTCAGAAGAAATACAATAAAGCCCAGATCCTTTTTGAGGATGTAATGCCTTATTATAAGACCAGGCCTGAATTCCAGGATATTTATTACAAGTACGCTTATTGCGCTTATAACCAGGCGGATTATCTGAATGCAGAGAACCTGTTCAAAACCTTCCTGGAAATATTCCCAAACAGCGCCAAGGCAGAGGAAATGGCATATATGCGGGCTTATAGTTATTATAAACAGTCGCCCAAACCAGAGCTTGATCAAACCAATACGATCAAGGCAATGGGCATGATGCAGGTGTTTATCAATACGCATCCCGGTTCAGAAAAGAACAAGGAAGCAACATCTATCATTGAGATCTGCCGGACCAAGCTGGAAACAAAAGATTATAAAGGCGCGTTTTTGTATTATAACATGGGCCAGTTTCGGGCAGCAGGTGTGGCATTTACCACCCTGATCAATGCATATCCGGAGTCAGCCCGCTTGGATGAGTATAAATTAATGGCAATAAAGTCGTATTATCGCTTTGCAGAACTGAGTGTGGAGGAAAGAAAGGTAGAGCGTTATGAGCAGGTGATCGATGAATGCCATCAGTTTGTGGACCGTTTTCCTGAAAGTAAATTCCGCAAGGAAGTAGAGAGCTATATCACTTTGTCACAAACCAATATTAAAAACTTAAATAGCAATATATGAGTAAGTTAAGACGCCAGCTGAGCGCTGGTATCGCTAACAACGTGGAAACAAAAAGCCTGGATGACGTGAAAAGCAGAACGGGTAATTTATATGAATCTATTGCCATAATTGCTAAAAGGGCTAACCAGATCAACATTTCTTTGAAAGAAGAATTGCACAATAAGCTGGACGAGTTTGCCAGCCATACTGATAGCCTGGAAGAAATTCACGAGAATAAAGAGCAGATCGAAATATCCAGGGCTTATGAAAGAATGCCTAACCCTGCACTGCTGGCAACCCAGGAGTTCATGGATTCAAAAGTGTATTTCCGCAAAGGCGAAGACCAGTTGTTTGATTAATTATTCGCCTTTGGCGAATGTTAAATAGTATACGCGATCCGCCAAAGGCGGATCGTTTGTATTTTATATGGTATTTTTGATAACCTATGCTGAAAGGGAAAAAAATATTGCTTGGCATCACCGGCAGCATCGCCGCATATAAATCAGTGCATTTGGTAAGATTACTGGTTAAAGCAGGCGCTGAAGTGAAAGTGGTGATGACGCCTGCAGCAAAGGATTTTGTTACCCCCCTGACCTTATCTACTCTTAGCCGCAATCCCGTACTTACAGATCTTTTTGACCAGCAAAGCTGGACCAATCATGTAATGCTGGGCCGCTGGGCAGATATTATGCTGATAGCGCCACTAAGCTGTAATACCCTGGCCAAAATGGCCCATGGGCAATGTGACAATCTTTTACTGGCCACTTATCTTTCCGCTACCTGCCCTGTGGTAGTGGCCCCGGCAATGGATGAAGATATGTGGCATCATCCTTCCACAGCAAAAAACCTTCAATTACTGCAGTCTTTTGGCAATACGGTTATTCCCGTTGAAAAAGGGGAACTGGCCAGTGGTTTATTTGGAGATGGCCGGATGGCAGAGCCGGAGCAATTGGTACAATACATAACCGATCATTTTTTTACAACAAAACCTCTTGCCGGCCGCAAAGCCCTGGTAACAGCAGGTCCCACATACGAAGCAATTGATCCGGTTCGTTTTATAGGTAATCATTCTTCAGGTAAAATGGGCATAGCGATCGCAAAGGAATTATACAGGCAGGGAGCAGAAGTGACCCTGGTGGCTGGCCCGCTGCATACTTCTTTTTCAGCAAATGGTATTAAGCTGGTAAATGTTACTTCTGCAGCTGAAATGTATACGGCCTGCCAGGAAGCATTTGAAACAGCCGACCTGGCTGTAATGTCTGCGGCTGTGGCGGATTATACTCCTGTCACAAAAGCCCCTGAAAAGATCAAAAAGAGTGAAGATACTTTCCAGCTGGAACTGACCAGGACAAAAGATATTTTAAAAAGCCTGGGCGCCCTGAAAAAGAAAAGCCAGGTGCTGGTAGGATTTGCATTGGAAACCACCGACGAAAAGAATTATGCTTTGGGAAAGCTTGAAGCAAAAAATGCAGATATGATCGTGCTGAACTCCCTCAATGATGCAGGTGCTGGTTTTGGCTATGATACCAATAAGATAACGATCTTCCAACGGAATGGAAAAGAGATCCGTTTCGATACCAAATCAAAAGAAGCTGTGGCGAAGGATATTGTTGATACCATAATCACTTCTTATTATGCTTAAAAAAGTAACGCTGTTTGCAGTGATGGTATTCCTGCTGCAATCTGTCCGTTCCCAGGAATTACAGGCAAAGCTTACTGTGCTGACCAGTAAGATCAGCACCAATGTAGACAAGAAAATATTCCAGACGCTTCAAACAGCCCTGGTCAATTTTATAAACAACCGTAAATGGACCAAGGATGCTTTTCAAACCAATGAAAAGATACAATGCAATTTCCTGCTCAATGTGGAACAGGAGTTGGGCAGCAATATGTATAAAGGTTCGCTGACCGTGCAGGCAGCCAGACCTGTGTTCAACAGTGCTTATGATTCTCCGCTGATCAATTTTATTGATGAAAATGTGGTCTTCCGTTACCAGGAATTTCAGCCGGTTGAGTTCAATGAGAACAGGGTGCAGGGTAATGATCCTACTGTAGCGAATCTGCCGGCTGTGCTTGCTTATTATATCAATATCATTCTGGGATTGGATTATGGTTCCTTTTCCCTGCGTGGAGGAGATGCTTATTTTCAAAAAGCCTGGAACATTGTGAACAATGCTCCGGAAAACAGGGATATAACCGGATGGCGCTCTTATGAAAGCCAGCGCAACAGGTATTGGTTGGCAGAGAACCTGAACAATAACCGGTATGCCCTGATCCATGATGCGATTTACTCGTATTACCGATCTGGAATGGACCTTTTTTATGAAAATGAAGATGAAGCAAGGAATGGAATATTGAACAGTCTTAATTTTCTCAACACCCTGAACACCGAGAATCCCAATTCAATGATACTGCAATTCTTTTTGCAGGGCAAAAGCACGGAATTAATAAAAGTATTCAGCCGGGCAGATAAGGATAAGAAGACAAGAGCTGCTGATATTCTTGCAAAGATTGATATTACGAATGGCAATGCTTATAAAGAGTTGCGATGAAAAAACTGAGTTTTGCTTTACTGTTGTTGCTTGCAGGCATAACAGCATGCAGTGATAAAAATAAATTACCTAAAGACGTTTTGCCTCAGCCTAAAATGAAGGCTGTAATGTGGGATATGATCCGTGCAGGTGATTTCCTGAATAATAATGTGTTTTACCGCGATACGGGAGTTGATAAAATAGCCGAAAGCCAGAAGTGGAATGAAAAAATATTCCAGATCCATCATATCACGCGCGAACAGTTCAATAAAAGCTATGATTACTATCAGCGCCATCCGCAATTAATGAAAGCAGTGATGGATTCCATCAGTAAAATTAAAGTAGAGGCTCCGCCTGCGCCGGCCACTGGGACTGTTCCAAAGGATTCCCTGGCAGTGAAAAAAACACTGGATTCATTGAAACGGATGCGGAAAATAAACCAGGTGAACAGGTTGGGCAAAAACAAGAAGTTTCCCGAAGTGAATTAATAATACCGGATACATTTAATCCTTCTAACGATTACCAATGAATAAACAGGTTCATACAGCAGAAGAAGCCATAAAAGATATCGTCAATGGAAATGTGCTGATGCTTGGAGGTTTTGGTCTTTGTGGCATACCGGAAAATTGTATTGCAGCACTGGTGAAAAAAGGTGTTACAGGCCTTACGTGTATCTCCAATAATGCCGGGGTGGATGATTTTGGGATAGGGTTATTATTGAAGCGGAAGCAGGTGAAAAAAATGATCTCTTCTTATGTAGGGGAGAATGCGGAGTTTGAACGCCAGTTATTAAGTGGTGAATTGGAAGTAGAGCTTATCCCCCAGGGCACACTGGCAACCCGTTGTATGGCTGCAGGATATGGCATGCCGGCAATTTTTACACCAGCGGGGGTAGGCACAGAAGTGGCAGAAGGCAAGGAAGTAAGAAATTTTAAAGGCAAAGACTATTTGCTGGAATACGCTTTTGACGCCGATTTTGCCCTTGTAAAGGCCTGGAAAGGCGATACACAGGGGAATCTTATTTATAAAGAAACAGCCCGGAATTTCAATCCATTAATGGCAATGGCGGGAAGGGTAACTATTGCTGAAGTGGAAGAGCTGGTGCCGGCGGGTGAACTGGATCCCAATAATATCCATACGCCGGGTATTTATGTGCACCGGATATTCCAGGGCACAGGATATGAGAAACGGATAGAGCAGAGGACAGTGCGTAAAAGGAGTAAATAAACAGGAACTATCAACGCAAAATAATGGCACTAACAAAAGAACAGATAGCAGAGCGTATAGCGCAGGAATTGCAGGATGGTTATTATGTAAACCTGGGCATTGGTATTCCTACACTTGTCGCCAATTTTATACCCGAAGGAGTGAATGTAGTATTGCAAAGCGAAAATGGTTTATTGGGCATGGGACCATTTCCCTGGGAAGGGGAGGAAGATCCTGATCTGATCAATGCAGGGAAGCAAACGATTACCACGGTGCCCGGCTCAGCTTTCTTTGACTCGGCTATGAGCTTTGGGATGATCAGGGCAGGTAAAGTGGACCTGACCGTGCTGGGAGCCATGGAAGTAAGTGAGCAGGGGGATATAGCCAACTGGAAAATACCCGGCAAAATGGTGAAGGGAATGGGTGGAGCGATGGACCTGGTGGCAAGTGCGAGAAATATCATTGTAGCGATGATGCATACTAATCCGAAGGGAGAATCGAAAATATTGCCGGAGTGTACGCTGCCGCTTACAGGGGTAAAATGCGTTAAAAAGATCGTGTCGGACCTGGCTGTGCTGGAAGTAACAGAGGAAGGCTTCCTGCTGCTGGAGAGGGCCCCTGGTGTAAGTGTGGAGGAAATCAAGGCGAAGACAGCTGGCCGCCTGGTAATAAAGGGAGAAGTGCCGGAGATGCAATTGGCCTGATCAATCGATCAGGTTGTTTTTTACCGCAAAGAATACAAGACCGGCCGTGTTCTTACTGCCAAACCGTTCCATCAACCTGTCTTTAATAGCTTCAACCGTGCGGGGGCTGATCTCCATTTTTTGCGCGATCTCCTGCGCAGTGAATTCCATGCAAATAAAACGGAGTACATCCCTTTCCTTATCGCTAAGAGTGATTTCGTTATTGAGAGAAGGAACTACTTTCTGGCGGGAATGTGATTTTTTGAGAAGAATACGGTTCACAAAATTATTCAGGTAATATCCTTTCTCGTACACTTCCATGATAGCGCGGCGGATTTCCTGGGGTTCAGCATTTTTCAGCATGTAACCATTGGCGCCGTTTTCCATGAGGTGATAAACAAAGCGTTCATCTTCGTACATGGTGAGGGCTATTACGTGGATATGGGGAAATTGC
>CBHEUU010000092.1:0-10806 GCA_965990355.1 uncultured Chitinophagaceae bacterium | reverse complement strand
TGATTCACGGCGTTCTCCATCAAACACATAACTCTGCAATGGTCTCCAGTTACCCAGCACGCCTTCGATATAAGGATTCATTTGTTTTTTGCCAAAAACAGAGAGACACATAGTGATGGTTTCCTTTGTTACACAAGGAACCGTAGGCTGACCAACCGGAGGTGTTGATGGATTGCCTGGAAGGCCATAAGCTTCTGCACAGTTGTAATGCTCTACGAATATCCTTGGAGCAGTTGACAAATGCCCCCCGGCAGCATCAATCGCCCAGAAACAGACACGTTTCTCAAGGCTGCGTTTCAGATCTCCATCATTTACTATTTTAATCCGCAATGCCGGTGCATAGTTTTTTGCAGGATCATACTTATCCCGGATCATTCCCCTGAACATTGATGTAATATCTATCCGACTGTCTGCATTCGTCGTTGAATTCAATTCATAGTTCTGTGTATTTGTTGCAGGTTGACTTATGATCTTCTGATCGAGATCAGTTTCACCACCTTCAGCCGAGTACATATTTTTCCAGGCAACATGATTATTGTCGGCTGGCCACGAGGAAAGCGTACGGTTTATCCTGAATTGATTGCTGGTCCCAAAATCCCGGTAATGAGGATTGGTATTCTTATGCCCATCTTTATCATCATCAAACCGGTGATCCACTCCTTGTGCCTGGTCTATAATATCAAACCGATGTGCTTTCAAAGCCAGTTTAGCAGACACTATTGTTGCACTGGGCCCAACTTCAGTCAAATCAAACAGAGCAAAACTCCGTGAAAGGTGATGGCTGCTGGCTGCACTTCTTCCAAAACTTTTCTGCCTTCCAATGAAAGAGGCGGGATTGGCCATGTAATAAAAATAGGTATCCTCCGGATCGGTACCACCAGCATGATATTCACTCACTGTATACGTATTGGTTGACCTGAGTGTGGTTGTATGAAGCGGAGCTTGTCGCACTACTGTCAGCGTTGTATCTTTTGTATAAAACATTTCAGAAGCACGCCACTTCTCTTCAAACCGCATCGCACTTGCATTGATAACATTGGTAGTATTATCAAAAACCAGGTGCTGAATATTTCCATCTTCGTGAATAGGACTTTCCTGGGAAACAATTGATCCTACTGATGTTCCAGTCAGATTCCTCTTACCAGACCGGATGATACGTAATGTCACTCCTCTGGCATTATAAGGATTTCCATGGCGATCAAGGAATATAAATTGCTTTGATTCAGCAGAAGTGTTCCTCACATCTTTACCAGAAAAGAGAGCCCAAATTCTTTTTTCGTTACTTAAGGGTAAGAAGGGAGGATCACCACCTACAATACATCCGGCACTTTGATTCACTATAGTCCCTTCCAACACATACAACTCATCGCCGCTCTCAAAATTCGCCATATCCACATGCGGACTTTCTTCGATGCGGCCATTACGGAATAACACATTCTTGTATATAAGGTCTATATTCCGGTAAGCGGGTTCCATACCTGATTCAGTCCACCAGGCCGGGTAATTAAACTGGTAAACTGGTTTCTTAAACTCATTTTTTGTCCTGGTCAATAACACATCACCGGTTTCTGCATCGTACACCAGGTTTTTGGTAGAAACTATACTTCCCTTATCATTATTCACCACACTGTCCAGTATTCCATATTCATTTATCACCTTGAGCGTAGTAGCTGACCTGAATAGAGACTCGTCTCTGAAGCCCATACGAAATATGGAAGGAATAAAAGCCAGGAAAGGCGGGAAACCAAAAACGTCAAGGTTAAGCGGTATCTGCTTTGCATAAGTGTATGAAAAGTGTTCCCTGAAATCATTCATCACTTCCACTTCTTTACCTATCAGTTTATTGGTGATCTTTCCGTCAGGCCCGCTGACGACAGGCAAGATATTATCCAGTTTATACTTATTATTTCCTGTCTGCACTGTGCGGTAATAATACCTGGTTGAGTTAATGATTGTTTTATAATCGTTCTCCGGATAACTTGTTTGCGCCTTCATTTTTCCATTCATATCATTCAATATGATGCGGAATCCTTGCGTAAGTGTTACATAATCTTTTTTGTTGAAATTCAAAACCTGGTTAATAAAAGGAGGTTTGTATTGCTTCCGGCTCTGATGATCAAAATTGGTAAAGTCAGTAATAACGGGAAAATCACGGGTGGTGAAAAATTCCGTTTCCTGCATGCCCATGCCGGATTTTATCCTTTTATCAGATTTATTGTGAATACTTTTCACAGTCACTTTACTATAGCCAACCATGGGAGAAGGGAAAAAGGTTTCAGCCAATGGAAGCTCTATATTGCTATGATCTGTAGGTCCCAGGAATTGTGATTCGGAATATTGCAGTACTTCCCTGAATGGGTTTTCCTCATTGCCAATGCCCGGTTCATAGGTAGCAACTCCGCTACTGGCAGATATTACCTGGTTATTTACTACTTCGGTAGTGGTATAATCATATACCTGTCCGTAATATGAATCAGGCAATCCCGGTTCAGGTGGATTGACGCTATTTCTTGATGAAAGAATGGACCAGTTATCGCTGATCACAATTCTTTTTACGCGGTGACCGCCACCTTTCTTTTTAAGTGTAGTGCTATTGATACGTGCAAAGGACCGGTCCATATCTACTTTCCTGCAGGAGCCCGACATTTTCAATGTCTTTTCAAATCCCATGACTCCCTGCACCAGCGAAGTAAACATTCCCCACACAGCACTCACTAGTTGCGTCAGACCGCTACCGTCTTTCACATTGTAGCCGGGATAAGCACGCTGAGGCAATTGATCTTTCAGGAACTGGACCACTGTTTCCATTATAGGGCTGCCTCCGCGATGGGTAGGCTCCAGTTCAACATAAAAATAATCCGGCAGGTTCTCCCTGCTTACACGTCCGCTGCTTTTGATCTTCCCATATACAGTTACCGGTTCATAAGCGGGGGAAGATCCGGGATTACCCCGAGGCATTTCCACCCAGATACGTAAAAGCAATTGATTGAACCCTTTCAGGAACAATTCCTTTACTTCCGCATCAGAGGCAAGCTCGCGGTTAGCTTCAAAAAATACGAAGCGGTTGTCTGATTCTTTTGCCTCATTATAATTAGCATTACCAAGGGTTGTATAAGTATTAGATGAAATTGCAGCGTCTTTTGAGAATCCAAAACCTACCATACGCGTCATTTGTGAAGCAGGCTTATCCTGCACATACGCATAATCATCGGCTTCATAAGTTACCGCCATCGTAGCGCCGCTTGGCGTCAATATTTTTTCAAGATTCCAGGCCCCTGCAAAATCATCACTCACCGGATCCTGCAAGGTGTAAGGGTAATCTGCATTAGATATGGCTACACTATTGTCCTGGGGATTATTTGATTCACGCTTGTATGTCCCCCACCTGTCTGTTTGAGAAGAGTTGTAGGCCGGGTTTTTATCACCGCTGCTGTATTTGAACTGATATTTATTTTTCTTTTGCCTAAGATTACCATTATAGCTGAACCAAACGGCTACCAGGGTCAGTTTTCCTGTCCCCCCAGTACCTCCTACTTTATTTAAAGGATAACTCGGGCAGAGCTGGTAATTGTATTCAAAGTGGACGGTTTTGACTGGTCTTGGCACTCTTCCATTCTTTATGGCACTGGCAAACTCTGCTTTTGTGTACAGATTTATCTGATCCAGTTTTTTCAGGTTTGCACTCGTATCTGTTCCCACGCCACCGTCCTCATTCAAAAAGGGATAACCATCATTTCGTGCAGACACAGAAAAAGTAGCCACCATATTTTTTGACTCCAGTGAATGCATGTACCATAGCTCCTTCTCACCGTATGTATACAAAGCCTTATTGTCCTTGCTGTCAGTTTTCAACCCCTCATTGAAATTAGCTTTCCCGGTTTCAAGCGGCATTCTCCACCCGAAAGGTTTCCAGTAATTGCCCTGGGCGAGTTTTTGTCTATTAACACGACTATAATTGAATTTTACTGCAGAACCAAGATCATCATCAGTAATCCCATTGCCTGTTACATCTACATAATCAGGTGACAGTATGCCTGTCAGTAAAAACGAATGCGCGTATCCACCAAGTTCCTGGCTTTGAAAAGAACCATCAAGCCCTGATGAATTTTTTACAGAATTATCTGTACCAGCCGTATACGGCACTAACTGGCTTTCCGGGGCTCTGTCTGTACTAAACGTAACTTCTTTTTGCCTGATCTGGTACACAGGAATACCATATACATACCTTCTTCCATCCGCTTCTAGCACATCCACTTCGGAAATATGATGGCCTTTGCGGTAAAAAGTCGGGTCCTGTCTTTTATAACGGTCAAATTTGACTTTATAATCGTCATCAGGCGCACAATCTCCGGGTTTGAACCGGTTCTCCTTGTAAGAATAAATGAACTGATCAAGGCCAACATCTGTAGCTTCTGTTGCTGTCAGATAAGTGATTACTTGCGTTCTTTTATCGCGCTGCCCCCGGATGGTGTTTGAACTTACAGGTATCACGCGTTCTACTTTGCGATCTTTATCAAAAACCTGGTATCCTACATTGAGATAGGGTGTCGCACTATTTATTCCCTGCAAAAAAGGTCTGATCAATTGGTCACCACCTACATTATTATAAAAGCTCTCATCAATAATTGCTTTCTCTCCTGGATTTTTGAAGTAAAAACCCTGGAAAAGTTTATCACTTGGTTTAAACGCCACCACGTTGCGTAATGCATTTCCACTTTTCCATTCAACTGATTGGGATGGAGAATAAACGCCTCCAATTGTTGTTCCTCCATGAAAAAGACGGCCCGCCCCAAGATCAAGCGCAATATTAAGGCTGGATGTTTTATCATCGGTTTGATTGTCCCGGACGTTGCCGATATTACCCCGGTAACCACGGAAGCTTCCCCCTGTGCCCTCGCCATTAATAGTGAATACATCATAGGTATACGCGGGTAAAGAAATAACAGGTCTTTTGTAAGTATACACTCCATCATTCATACGGTTGAAATCCATCAACCCGTTCTTATTGTCTTTCCCTTCCTCATAATACATATACCCGTAAGCGGGTTTACGTTGAACACGGTCATTCTCCGCAATCCTGCTTTCATTCACATAACCACTGATCACTGCATTTGCAAAAAGCCCCCATTGAGCCCGTCCCAGCTTTAGTGTATAAGTCTGGTTCATTCGTGTAATGGGAATTCTTATAGAAGGAACAAAAGTTGAACGTGCGAAACTAATGTTTGTGCTCAGTGGAAGATTACTTTTGGGTGCAAGGTTTTTAGACACTTCTTTATACCGGTTAAATTCTCCTCCTATTTTCATATCCGTCAAACCCTGTCTTGAGTTATAATCCACCGAAGTGCTTAAACCAATCTGACTGAGCTTGTTCTTATTAAAATTATAAATGGCAAATCCTCCGCTCAGTCCCATTCCATTCTGGGAATTCAGATTGAGCCCTCCACTTAAAGACAACCCCTTCACTGTATCTTTAAATGTTTGCTCATCCTTATTCTTAAGAGATAACAGTTTATGGGTCGTAAGTTCACCAGATACACCAGCTTCAAGTCCAAGTCCACGGCGATTATTATAAAAGATACCAAGGTTTACGCTGGCGCTGAAAGAGGGCATTCCTAAAAATTCTTTACTCTTCGAACCTGTTACTCCAATAGTCAGATCCGATTTCATGGATTGCGTATTCGTTACTGTATCCACTTCATTAAAATCATCAGGAAGGCCGCGCATATTACGGCTGATGGTACCTGGATTGAGGTTCCAGCCAAGACCGACCCAACTGGCTTCCTGGTCCATACTGATACCTGCATTATAGAACAGGTTCACCGGGTATCCACCAACATCGAGCAATGGAATGTTATACGAAAAATCACCGGTAAACAGGTTCACCATATTATCTGCTCCTACAGAACGGAAAGAACTCATTTCAGGCTGACCCGGACCATCAATAAAGGCCTGCTCTTCAGTAGTTGCACTAACGGGTGCTTCAGTGATCAGTTCAGGCAAAGGAGCTGCTGGCTTTTCCAGGAAAGGATAATATGAAATAGCTTTCTTTCTGTCTATGCGATAATACTGACCATCTTTCCTGTATGTATAAGGAATATAATTCTTCCCCGCATACAATGAAGCGGCCAGTTCGCCATAAAAGAATAAGAATAACAACCAGGCAATGTGTTTCTGGTATCTGCCATTGAGAGCATTAATCATATCAGTACGTTACGTTGCTTTAAATCTTGACTGTCTTTAGAAATAATTTCTCACGTTGAACCGCATTCCCCATTTTTCCTTGCGCCCGTTTATAAGTTGCATAAAATAAATGGCCTCCTCGTCCAGTTTCAATCTTCCATTAAGATTATATTCCAGTAAGTTCTGGCCAGGGGTCACCTTAAGCTCAGTTGAATAAGGTTTGCGCTTATCACCTTGCTTATAAATAATCAGCTGTATGGTAGAATCAGCATACCTGTTGATGTATTCTACCTTCAATACTCCCTGGTGAACGATCGAAGAAGCGCTCCCCTGTTGTTCTAGTTTAGTATAAGGAGCAGAAGATACAATGCGTTTTACCGAGTCAGGCATTACTGTAAATGTCCATACATCGCTTTTTCCTCCGTATCGATTCCCATCCATGGCAGCTACCTGCCATGCATAAGTTTTACCAGATTCAAGATTCGTAAAGGAAGCAGGATACGAAACTGACGTGTTGGATGAAAAAGTGGTCATTGTTGGAATATTTCTCTGTATTGCCTCTTCCGGTGATTGCTTATTAAGCACCGGAGATACGATCACTGAATAAGAAATACTGGCAAACATATATATTGGTGCAGGTGGTGTCCAGCTTAACACCGGCCGCTTGTCCATGATCACCGATTCACGTTCAGGAAGTATTAACTGAGGTGGTGATAATGGTTCTGCCAGCACTTTTACACACTCTGAAGCCAGCACCTCAGGTTTATTAGTAGCATCAACAATCCTGTAACATATCATGTATTCGCCAACCGGCAATGGCTGGTTCAATTGCCGGTCGGCACTGAATCCCGTTGCAGCAAAGGAATAATTAATAGGAGAAAGGTCAGTAAACGTTAATCTTTTTGCACCAGCAGGAAGAGTAAGAATATTGGACGTTGCTTCCATTAGCGGTTGCGAAGTAAGAAGATCCGTTACTGAAATAAACAGGGTGGCTTGCCTTGCTGAACCGCTTAAATTATTCACCATCACAGACCATATCTGCTGTTTCATCACCACTCCCGCCGCCTGCACTTCCGGCACAATTATTACCTGGCTTTTCACCACAGCACCCGTACAAATGCAAAGCACCCAGGTATAAAGGAAACGCCTTAGCTTCCTCATTGCCATATCTTAAAGTTTAAAGGTTTAATAAACTGCAGTTGCGCTGTGCGCACTGGCACAAAACTTCCTGTCCTGTCAGGCAAATAAGAACGGTCATACAGAAAGCTGATCGTTCCAAGGCGATTAATAGCCCAACTGATATTGCCCGTATAACCATATTCCGTTGCTTCATCAATATGATTCCATTTCACTGAACCACCGATCTTGAACTGGCTTATGCTATAGTTAAGCCCGGCCTCAACAGTATTCAATACACTTAAATCCATTTCCTGGCGTGAAAAATTAGCCATCCAGATAAACCTGCCCTTCCAGGCTGTCCAGTAAAAATTATAAGAAGAATTGGAGCTGCTTACAAGAGAATCGCTGTATTTATTAAAGAATTTATTATAAGAAAACACTCCCTGCATCGGCAAACGGAGAAGATTGAACTGATGGCTTACTGTAGCATTTAAAATATGATAGAAATACTCATACAACTTGTTCTGATCAACCATATACAGCTGGCTGCCTGGATAATAACCAACGCTGACCACTGGCATCCTTTTCAGACGCAGGTTTGAAGAAGCAAAAAAAGTTTTGCTATGAATATTACTGGCAACGCCATAAGTGCTGAAATCCGTATAGCGTATCCCTGCAGTTGCATATAATTTTCTTTTGAAAAAAGGCTGACTCAACTTGGCAGAAAGATTATTCTGAGGATTGAAATACTGGCTGGCATTGAACGATTCAAATTGTTGTCCCCAGTATTTATAGCTTACTTCTGCATCCGTTTTTGTTTTAGGGAAATACCCCTTTACCGAACCAAACAAACCTATTGTTTTAGTGTTGAAACTCGTCAACAGGTCTTTCAGCACCTCCTGCTGCTTTGATCCTGCAGTATTATCGCGGGTGGTTGACTTAGCCAATTCAACAACAGCGGAGAAATTACGGTTCAACTCCATTTTCTTTTCAATGCTAAACCCGGCCACTGTTCTCAATTCACTTCTAAGCGATGCGTCTTTTGCTTTTCTTCCTGTGTAAATATTTAATGCAGTGAGGTTCTTTCCATCCGTCGTGCCTATCTTAACTGCAAAAACAGATTGGATTGGTGAACGTACTGTATCATTCCGGAAATTAAAAAGCCCACGGAAAGCAAAATCATAAGCGCCGCCGGATAGCATAATGAATTTTTCGTTACCATACTTAATGCTGGCACCACTGATAAAAATATTATTTACCGTTAATTCCGATTGGCTCATAATGAACTTGCCAAAACGGATACTGGATTTCATCAGTAATGAAGGCCATTTAGGCTTTTGCACAGAATCAAGAAGATGCTTCTTTCTCGCATATTCCTGCAGCTCTTCCGGATTTCGCAATGCTGCCATTTCATTATTGACTGAATCAAGCGCCGATTGAAATTTTTCTTTTACCCTGCCAATGCTGTCTTCCACGCGTTTTACCAGTTGTTCCAGGGAATCACGTTTGTGCTCCAGTTTCGCTTGCAGAGATTCTTTCTTCTGCAGCAATAAATTAGCAACCGAGTCAACCTTCTTTACTGGGTTCTGGATTCCTGGTATTTGAGGTAATATCTGATTAAGTTGATTTGTTTTATTTTTTAAACCACCAACTGAAGCAGGAAGATTCTTTAATTCATCCATCTGTGGAATATCCGGTAATGAAGCGGATGAAGCAACTGACTTCATTTTTTCTTCAAATGCCTTTTGTGCAAAAACGGGGCTCTGCAGGTATTGTTTCTGATTATTATACTCCCGGAAGAGTTGGTCGTAGTCTGCAATCAGGCGTTTTTGTTTTTGGTAAAAATCTTTTGCCAGGTTGTTCTTTATTTTTTCCTGGAGTAATTGCCGAAACCCTCTATCATCAAATGAAAGGCTTACTTCATATTGATTATCCAGTTGAAACGGCCTTGCATCATTATAACGCACTCGAAGAGTAACAGGATATGTCTCTTTAAAAACAATACCAGCCTGAAAAGTAACAATATCAGAAGATGAGTTGATCAGTAAAAGATCATCTGAAGGAGAGCTTCGTGAAAACCGTTGATAACCCAGTTCACCATTTACGGCAAACACTTCTTTTTTTATTTTCTCTTTTGATGAGGCAGTCGTTCTCGCCGCTCTTGTAAGTGGATAAGGAATAAGAAACGCTTCAGGTTGTTTACAAATACGATAATAGTAAAAAGCAGTATCAGAAGGAGGAATAAACAAACTGTCCTGCGAAAAACAGGCAGTTGCGCTGCATGCCATTAATGCCAATAAGCATAAATGAAGCTTCCTCATAGCAAGATGGATGAATGGTGTTCAGTGGTTCTGATGGTAAAATATCTTAATGAAAATAGAGAATGTAAATTGATTTGAGAACTCAAATCTTTAAAAACTGAAAACAATTTTATCCACTAAGAGGTAACTCTTACAATTGAAAAAAATTTCACTCATTTGATGCTTTATGACAAATTGTTTAAAAAAATTGCTTTCTTTAATAAGCAAGTCGTCTTACTCGCTTTAAAAAACCACCAACATGCTAAAGTGTTATTTCTTTTTCGTGCTGTTTTCCTGTGTAGTTTGTTACACATCCAACGCTCAGTTTGTTTATAAGATAAAAGCCGATAGTGTTAAGATCACAAATGATTCCTGTAGTGCAGAGCTCATTATTGAAAACAGTACCAAAAGTGTACAAGGATATCTTTATAATAAAGGTAATGGAAGAACAGAGTTCAGGCCAGTGACAGGAATAAACGGTTGGCTGCTCTCAGGCAATAGTGGTATTGTTAGTACCAGTCAATTTTTGGGAACTACAGATACGAACAAACTTGTGATTAAAACCAATTCTCTTCAAAGGGCTTCTTTCAGCGGTAATGGCACTTTAACGTTTGGACCAAATGATACAGCATCACGACCTTTGTTCCGATTCTTCCCTAATGGTGACTTCACAGTAAGTGGGCCAAGCCGGGACTACTTATCTGCACCAAGCGTCAAAAGTGGTATCCGGTATCATCAGCGGCTGGGCTACCTCGAGATCGGCGGCACCAGGAATATAATTGACACTACCATTTCTGAAATTTACAAAACGACATCAACCACTTCAGCACTTATCATTAACAACGACGATATAAACTACCTCAATGGTCAGCTTAAATCTTCCATCATCGCTGCTTATGGCGTACAACTGGGAGCTAATAAAGTGATCAGCCATTCAAGTCTGTTCGGCGGAAGTGCATATATCTATGATACCATTTACCATTCCTTACTGGTAGGAAACTTCAATTTTATATACAAGAAATTAAACAACACCACCGTTTTTGGGAATGGACAAAGGGTTTATGAGAACGACTACAATAGTAATTGGTCAGGTTATAGCAATAAAAACTCTGCCTGGACTAATAGTTGCGTTATTGGAGGACGTGAAAATAATATTGGCTCTGTAGCACAGCTCACTGTCGGCAACAGGCTTGTTAACCGATCATTC